>CAILAO010000337.1 GCA_903832105.1 uncultured Pseudomonadota bacterium
AAGATCCAGCTTGGAGATCGATTTGGGATTGTAGCCTCTTTGTAGGAAGCTTTTTAGCGGCTTTTTTTTTAGGGATGGTTTTTGCAAATATCTTTCGCGGGATTGACATAGATCGTCAGGCGGTTTTCGTTGGCACCCTTAGCGATCTTTTTAATGGATATGCCATTTTAGGTGGTGTGTTTTTTTTGATGATCTTTTTATTTCATGGCTCGCTCTGGCTCGCGATAAAATCCGAGGGAGATTTCTCCATCAGGGCTTCTCGCGCAGCGCGAATGATATGGGGAGTTTTGGCTATCGTTGGGCTCACATTTGTCGTCTGTACCTGGTTTGCAACGAGTCTTTTTGATAACTACGTGGCTCATCCCGGTTTATTTTTAGTTCCCTTGGCCCTCGTTTTTTCTTTTATTGTAGTGAGACATTTTTTGTTAAAGGCTGATTTTTGGAAGGCATGGATCTTTTCGGGGGTGAGTATTTTCTTTACGGTTTGTTTTGGAATGGTGGGGCTTTATCCAAACATGTTGCCATCTCTTATCGAGCCCGCGAACAGTCTGACAGCTTTTAATTCGGCTTCAAGTCCACTGACCCTTAAAATCATGTTGAGTGTTGCGGTGGTGACAATTCCTTTGATTTCAATTTACCAAATATATGGTTATCGTCTTTTTTCGAGTAAAATACGTGAAAAGGATCTCTCGTCAGACGAACTTTATTGATTCGATGCCGCTTTGAAGGGAATACCCATGAGATTTCTTATTTGTTTTCAGTTTTTATGTCTTCTTCTAGCCTGTGGCCAGAAGAAGGACGACCGCAAAAACCAGATTGTAGATATCCCGGTATTTACGCAGTATCACAATACAAACGACGCGCCTTTGCCGATTGCCAATGCCGCAAAGGCTGTCGTGCGTGTCGCAGAACACGGCACTGGTTTCTTTGTTTCTGACGACGGAATTCTCGTAACCAATAATCATGTTTTGGGTGTTAGCGAGTGCATTAGGTCGGGGTGTTACGTCAAAATTGATTTCGATTTTGAAGTTGGTCAAGATAATGGGGAAACTAAGACATTTTTTGCAGAGCCACTTTTGCTCGATGTTCCGCTTGACTTGGCAGCGTACCAAATTAAGGAAGTTGATGCAGACGGAAAAGTGCTTGATAAGATAAGTACCAGACACTTTTTAGAGTTCACGGATAGGACGGCGGCATCTCTTCTGGATGAAGAAGTTTATGTCGTCGGTCACCCAAACGCCAATTTAAAAAAATGGATGACGGCAAAGGTTTTTAAGGATGTGGGTAGCTGGTTTTACATCGATTCGTTAGTTCTGGGAGGGAACAGCGGATCGCCGGTTTTAGATAAGGAGGGGAATGTCGTTGGGCTTCTTCATCGCGGAACTGAAGCCATTTCAAGAAATGGCGCGAAGGGGCTTTCGATATGTTCAGCAGCTAATGATCTGGTGGCGGTCCTCGGAGGGAAAACTGGGTTTTCGTCAGATAAGCTGAAAGACGATAAGAAAATCGACGTATTACTTGACCTTGACGCGGGATCTATCACGAAGTCTAATGCGGCCCTTTACGAAGGCTATCTATTTGCAGCTCATATTTCGAAATGTAAAAATGATTCCGGGGAAGAAGAACACGTTCTAAATGCACTCGGGGACGCCTGTGATGGATATTTGATGCAGGATTTTAGTAAGCTCGATTCGCCAGATAACGGGCTAGCGCTGATTCAGTCTTGTTATGCGGCAATAGATTGGGTCAACTGCCCGAATACAGAAGAAGGAAAAGATTTCAAAACATGTCCCGAAGTTGATGATAAGCAAAAATGGCTCGACCGAATGTCCAAGTTGACTGAGAAAGCGCGTGAGATAAATTTTGATAAGCCCTATCTCTTCGCTGTATTCGGTCCAACCGCGTTCGAAAAGAGCCAGGAAGATTCTCTTGGCAAAGCCAATAGTCAGTTAAGTGATTATCTTCGCAAGTACTCTCCAACCCTCGACTTTTCGCTAGCGAACGTTAAGGTTCTCGTGGCGGAATCTAGCGATGATTTAACCTATAAAAAAGATGATCTGGTTGACTATTTACTCAATTTCGAGAAGACATCTTATTATAAGTTTTATATCGAAGACATCGCGCAGGGTTTGCTTGCTCTTTATGATATAAAGGCGATTAGTGACGAGCAAACGAATTACACGTTCAATAAACTGTTCGCAGATGCTGACCTCGCCCTGGAGGAGAAGCTTCAAGTGGAAATGCTTGTCTTTCAAAAAGGCTTATTAAAGCGAAAATAGGAAATGAAGTATCTTGTTCAGGTCAGCTCGGAAGTTCTTTCTCTTTGGCAAGAAGAGTTGGGTGATCATCAATTGGAGCTTCGTCCTCTTGGTGAAGATGTCTTCTTTACGAGTTCCAAGTCGCTAGCAGCAAAAGATATCTGGGCCACAGTGTTTCCCCGCTTTATTTTTACTGTGGAAGCTATGTGGGATCTCACCGCTAGAGGTTGTACTCCTGGAGAGTATGCAAGAGAAGCCGTAGAACTCGCGCAAAACCTTCTCATGAAGTGCGAAAATCAATATATAAATGTAATAGCAACCAAGGTATGGCTCGGTAAAAGGGCTCGCAATATTGAAAATCTGTTGCTGGAAAGGACGAGAGGTGCAAACCGTTCGAATCAGAGGGGCCCTTGGACCCTTGTCGTTTCAGAACCGCATCTTTTTTTTGGAGAATCTCGTTCGACTCTTTCTTTACGCGGCAGCAAAACATGGGCTCCTTTTGTGATGGATTCAAATAAGAATAAAGACTCGATAAGCCGTGCCTCGAAAAAGCTTTCCGAGGTTTGGTCGCTTATGGATGCGGCAGGGATCAAAATGAGAGAAAAAGCGTGCTGGCTCGAACTAGGCGCAGCGCCAGGAGGAATGACAGGAGAGCTTTTCAATAAGGGGTATGAAGTCTTCGCTGTTGATAAGTCTTTCTTACATCCCTCGATAAGCAAAAATCCGTTATTAAGATTTGTCCGAGGCGATATTTTAGATTTCGACCTTCCGGACCAATGTTTCGATGGCATCATTTGCGATGCCAACGGCCCGCCCTCGATCGCCATTAAAGCAGTTTTGCGTGCCATTCCCAG
>CAILAO010000338.1 GCA_903832105.1 uncultured Pseudomonadota bacterium
GACTTTTTCTTTATCACTTGAAGCTTTTTCATTTCTTTTTTCTCGTTCAAGACGTCTTTCATGTTTTTTAGCTGGATCTACTTTGTCCAATCTTAACGAGGCCTCAAATTCCCATGGAAATTTCTCTGGTATCACAAAATGAAAAGAGGTTACAGTTTCGTAAAGTCCAACCATTCAAAGACACGTTTCTTTCCGACGCATTGACATACAATCATAGTTTAATATCAATCATTTCAACGATTTCTACAAAAATGAGAAGTGACCTTCTACTCAACAATCTTTCTACATTCGAGGTAGAAGCGTTTCTCGTCTGCTTCTCCCATAGAGAAAGTCTTACGCGGGAGAACTCCGTCTACAATGACGGTTTTGAAGAGGTCATGTTTTGACATTGCGGGGAGGCAAAAGCCGATATTATTCGGTTTTGTTCCGATCTTTTCCACGACATCCTCGCCATGGATATAATCGATCGATGAAGCCCTTTCCTCCTTGAGATAAAGATCAAGAAATGACTGAAGCGTTCCAACCTCAAGATTTAAACGAGGATTCGTAATCGCCAAAAATCCTTGCTGAGCCGCATTCACATAAGTCACGAAGTGTGTCTTAGAACTTGCTTCTTTCTTTGTTCGCGCAAGTGCCGTTTGCATTTCAGATTTTGTCTTAAACGATTTCATTGAAAAGTGAGAGTCGCTCTTTTTATAGAATGCTTCCATGCCCTTGAACATCGTGTCTGGGTTAACATTGAAAACGACGCGATGAATAGGTTCAAACTCAAGTCCTGCATCGTGAACATTCACGAGTTCGACCAACGCGAAACGTGCCGGATGAGACATCACATTCGCTTTATTTTTACCGTTTTTCTTTCGTGCTTCCCAAATTGCCTTTGCAGTCGCAAGAGAGTGATTACCATCACCCATGGCAAATAGAAGAACCCCTTTACCGGATACGCCATATTTTTTCTCAAATCCTTGTGGTGATGCGAGTTGTGAAAGAGCGTCACTAACGGCTCTAATTGACTCGTCGTCCTGAACCCGATAGCCGGTTACATGACCGCTATTCATCATAAGTTGCACATCGTATACTTTTTCAAGCCTTCTATTGAACAATGGTTCAATCACGGTCTTTTCAGGGTCATCGATAAGAACCATGATGTGGGGTAGCTCAATGGGGGAGTTTTCTCTAATCTTGATTCTAGGTGGCAACCTTTCAACAACTGTTCCTTCTGTTGCACGAATCAGCGTTTGAGAAGTTCGACTGTAATCATATTTCTCAAGATCGAGTGCCACAACGAGACCTTTTCTTGAGGGCGCGTGCGAGGTTTTTCGATCAACCAGTATAAAACCTGGCTTTTCCGAAACTAAAACCCCCTGTTCAAGATATTTATACATGTATTGATTAATGCTACTAATCCTTTGTTCTTTCTCTTGCTCTTCTTCCTCAAGAAAGACTTCGGGATAAATTACGTTAAGCGTCGAAGGCTGGTCGCCTGCAATTGATTTGGCTTTTTCCCAATATTCTGGTTCCGAAGTGTATTGATCACACGCAACAACTGACCACTTGGTCAAATCCACACCTTTTTCAGGAAGGAGAATTGTTGGGACATGAAGGCCAATGCTTTCAAAAAAATGCTGACTCATTTTTCACCCCTTTTCCGGTCAAAACTGCTGGAAGATGACCCCAAAAAGTGATACGTTTCTCAACGAATTTGCCCGCATTAGAGGATTTTGGCAAGCATATCCTCAGTTGCTTTTTTTGTTTCATCACTTTTTTAAAGAGGGGTGTTCCATGAAGATTCTGATCGCAGATGCCTTCGATAAGGCGTTGCCAGAAAAACTAAAGAGATTTGGCGAAGTTACCGACGACAAAAACCAAGCGTCAACGGCCGAAGTTATTTTGGTCCGAAGCGCTACCAAGTGCAATAAGGAGTACCTCGATAAAACTCCTTCTGTGAAACTCATCATTCGTGGGGGCGTCGGCGTCGACAACATCGATACGAAGTACGCCGCAAGCAAAGACATCATTGTGAGAAACACCCCCAAAGCCTCAGCCATTGCCGTTGGCGAACTCGCCTTTGCAATGATGCTCGCTGTTCCGAATCAATTAATTCGTGGTCACGAAGGCATGAAGGAAGGAAAATTTCTCAAGAGTGAATTAAAGCGCACAGAACTTTATGGAAAGACGCTTTGTCTCGTAGGGCTTGGAAATATCGGTTCTGAAGTTGCGAAGCGCGCACACGCATTCGGCATGAAAGTCGTTGCATACGAAATCACAGGAAAAACCTCTCTTAATTTTGTGACACTTAAGCCCACACTCGCAGAAGCAGTTGAAAAAGCAAACTATGTGTCACTTCATACGCCGCTTAACGACGCAACCCGCGGTATGATTAACAAATCAATCATCGAAA
>CAILAO010000339.1 GCA_903832105.1 uncultured Pseudomonadota bacterium
CTTCGACTCTGTGCCGGAGTTTATCCCGGTTCCTCTAAGGACATCGGGATGCCTCTGTGAGAGAATAATGGATTTAGAATTTTAACCATTCCAATGCAGCCAACGTCGCTACCGCGCCGTGGTTGATTGGGGGCGTTATCATAAGGAAAAACCATATGAATGACAATGATAATCTTTCTGGTATCTACAATGATGATGGCACAAAAATAAATCCGGCATTAATTTCTAAACCCAGCCTTTGTGTAACATGTAAAAAAGATGATTTAAGAGAAGAAGAATTTTTTTGCTTGCTAACAAGAAATGATCAAGCTGGAGAAAAAGAATTCAAATGTTATGCCTATGAATCAAAATATAATAAATGAGAACTATTCCCATTCTTCCAACCCTGCTTCGCAGGGCGGCAGATAGGAGGGCGTTCGACATGAGAAGAAAGATGTATAGATTCTGCTTATCATTACTATTTGCAGCTCTTATCAATACTGGGTGCACCACATTCAACAGGGTGGATTCCGAGTTAGTAATGACGCCTGGAATGTTCATTGAAGCAACAACGACTCAGGGAGTCATGCGAATATCATATGTTGACAAGTACGTCCGCGAATATACATGGGATGGACATACAAAGGTGTTCGGACATATGGCCAGAAAAGAACGGTGGTATGGCAGCCTTGGAATGTATAGACCATACGGGGATGGAACGATGCATGTCGTGCTTGAAGAAGGACAACAGCATTTTGATTCATTGTCCGCTGCCCACGAATGGCTCAATAAAAAATCACAGTGGACGGAATATGTTTGGACATCTGACGGACTAGTTGTTGGCTGGAAGGAACAGAAAAGGCCCAAAGATGGCTTCATAGCACTTCGCGTGGACGTCTGGCAGATATACGTTGATGGCAAGAAACCAGACGGTATGAGAAATGCTCAAGATGAAAGTATTCTAATTTCATACACAAAACGATAGTGTCGAACAAATATCTTGAGAGTGACACGGCGTTCGCCGTGCCCCTCAGACAGGAGTTGGACAAAGAAATATGACTTTGAAATTATCTGTCAATAATGTATTGTAACGAATGAGCCCAACAGTATTAAGACACAAGAATTACAGGCTTCTGTTCTTTTCAAAAGAAGAGAACAGAATACATATCCATATTTCATCTCCGGACGGAGAGGCGAAATTCTGGATTGAACCTGAAATTGAATTGGCAGAAAATCATGGTTTGTCACAAAAACAGATCAATGAAATAAAAAAACTTATTGAGGAAAATGAAAACGACATTAGAAATGCCTGGAAAGACCACTTCAGCAATTGAAGTTACGCACATAGATGGCCATGGTTTTTGGCTTTTTGTGCAAGACAAGGAATATTTTCTCTCTTTTTCAGAATATCCGTGGTTCAAAAATGCGCGAATAAATGAGATTACCGGCGTTTCTCTTCTTCATAGCCACCATCTGTTCTGGCCAGCCCTTGATGTCGATTTGGAATTGGACTGCCTTAAGAACCCACAAAAATACACCTTGAAATACAAATAACTTTCCAACTAATTGGTGCTGGCAACCTCGCTCCGCTCGGTGCTAGACCATGGGCGTTCGACGTAATAAAAACAAGGAGAAAAGACGATGACAAAAAACTTTGCAATCATGATTCTGGGATTGTGCCTATGTGGAATTACAGTTAAAGCCGAAAATCCTGCTATTAGCAAATTTATTGGCGTATGGTATGTAGATGTTGATAAGACACAAGAGGAAGTCAAGAATGATCCAAGAAGTGCAAAAACTGATCCTCAGACAATAAAGAAAATGCTTGAACTCATGGCAACCATGACAACTTTAGAGGTCACAGACAATTCGATCTCTTATGTAACCGACATGAAGGCAATGTATCCCGATGCAAAAGCCGATACCCTCCCTAAAGCCCCTGTAATGCCGTATACAGTGGCTCAGACATCAAATGATTCCACTACGATCAAATGTTCTAAGGGAGACAAGCCGATTGAAATAGTCTTCTCTCTGATTGATGAAAAGCATATGC
>CAILAO010000340.1 GCA_903832105.1 uncultured Pseudomonadota bacterium
AGATCACGATTAAGCCATAAGACAATGACGAAGATTGAGTCTAAGCGATAGAAGGCTTTTTACGCCAATTGAGTACACGCCCTAGTTTTTAATAATCGTAACCTTTGAGCGTTGACGCTGTTCGGAGAGCCACTTTTTGGTTTGATTGATAAGTTCAATATTTTCAAGTTCCACGGATAAATTCTTCTTTTGTTTAAGAAAGTCCTGGTTTTCCGCGAAAGCCTTTTCCTCAAGGTAGAAAATGTGATAGCCCATGGATGTTTTAATCGGCGCTGAAAACTGACCCGGCTCTAGATTTTCGATACTTTTCCTAAGGTCAGAAGACAAGTCCTTAAGCCGAAGCTTCGGCATGAGACCGCCGTTTTCCTTGGCACTCGCATCATCGGAGTAGATCTTTGCGGCATCCTCAAATTTCATGCCGCCAATAAGTTTCTTATGTACGTCTTCGACGAGCGCACGCTTTGCGTCACGAACGTTCGGTGCCATATTGCTAGAGACTTGAATGACGATCTGACGAAGTGACAACGTTAATAGATCGGCAGATACGCCGGATTTTTTGAGATAATAGGTTTCGACATCTTTATCCGTTATCTTGACTAGCGGAAATATCACGCGACCTTGAAATTTCCGCAGAATCATAAAGGATCGGGAATCATCTTTATATTCTTTATAGGATTTCTTTTGCTCTTTAAGATACTGCATGAGCTGCTCTCTCGATACACCTCGAGATTCAAGAAGTTTGTCAATTTCAGTTTCAACATCACCATCTTCAACATCAAGTTCGAGTTCTTTGGATTTTTGAATAATTAATTCAAAGTTGATGGCATCGTTGAGGGCGCGTTCATAGCTCGCAGACTTTTCGTTAGCAGGATACTCTGAAACAACAACGAGGGGGCCAATCTTCACCTTTTCTTGGACTTGGCTGTAGAGAATCGGTTGCTGATTCACAATGGCGACAATGCGATCGACTAAAACTTCGCCTTGGGCAGGAGCCTTAGCGTTTGCATCGTCTTTTGCAAAAACAGTGTCAAACGACGCAAAATGCACGATCAATGCCGCTGCGATCACCAGATAGGTTTTGGCGCAGTTACGGGAATGGTATCGAGCGCTAGCTGAAGCCATTTTTGATACTCCTCCTCACTTTTTTGCTGTTTAAGGGTGGCTTTGATCTTTGGAGTTGCCTCACTCAAACGGGCATCCGACTTTGGTTGTTTTTCCACGAACATAATAATATGAAAACCGTAGTTTGATTTTAGAACATTGCTAATAGAGCCTGGGTGCATAGAATAAATCACATCAAATACGTGTGGGAGAAGATTGATTTCAATAGGCCCAAGGAGGCCACCCTCTGAAGCTTCGGGTGCGATTGAGTGTTTTTTTGCCAATTCAGCGAAGTTGCCAGGATGAACTTGGCTTCGAACCTGGTTTGCAGTGGTTTCGTCAGCAAGAAGAATTTGTCGAACAATCACGCGATCCGGGGTTTCAAACTTTGACTTGTTGGATCTGAAATACTCCTCAATCTCCTGCTGAGATACGTCTATCTTTGCGAGAACTTTCTCGTTGGCATACTGCAGAATCAAGCTTTGTTCACAAAGTCTTGTTTTAAGGCGTTCCTCATTTTCGGAGCCCGAAAGAAGCGGATTTTTTGGATCAAGGCTGTTTTGCCAGGCCGTTACGCAATCTGTATAGCGACGTGCTTCCGAAGAGTCAAACGAGGTATCTTGCTTCACGAAGTTATAGAGAATCTTTCTTTCGACGATGCTGCTTGCGAGCCTTTGTTTGAGGGGAGCCATTTCTTTGTGATATTGATGGCCAAGATCTGGGATGGGGGTTAATTTTTGGTCCTGAAATATTCCCTTGAAGGCGCCTTGAACGTGAAGATTATATTCCCACTCCAACTCCTTAAATGAAATGGATTCTCCATTCACAACGGCCAAAATCGGTCTTAAATGGAATTCTGCACCACCATCTTCCTTATCAGCCTTAATAGGTACAATGCGATTTGCGGCGGCTGTTTTTTGGGCACTTTGCTGAATCTTCCAGGTATAAGCCCCGATAGCAAACGAAAAAAGCATTGCGATGAGAAAGAGTATTTTTTTCAATGGCCTTGCTCTAACAATTCAAAAGATTGAACGATAGGGTCAACGAGCGCGCTTAACCGAGACAGCATGTCATCCTGCTCCTCAGCGCTCGGCTTCTTTTTAACCTTAATTAGTATGAATAACTTATAATCAGGAGACAGTCGATATCTATCGGGGTGATCCTTACCTAAACCTATAATAATATCAATTTGTTTTTCGTTTAAAGAGCCGAATTTAACTTCGATAATACCCTTTTCTGTGGCATTAAGAGCAGTCGCTTTACAAAAACGCAGCTTTTGCTTGAGGGAGGCGACCCGGAAAAGCCGACCACATTCAGGAGGCATTTCGCCAAAGCGATCTTCGACCTCCTTCTTCAAAGAGCCGATTTCGTCGCTGGTATCCCTAATATCCGCGGAGAATAGACGTTTGTAAATATGAAGCCGTGTGCCTTCAGACTGAATGTAAGAAGGCGAAATAACAGCGGAGATCGGAATTTTGATCTCGGTATCCGTAACCTCCTCAACGACCTCTCCCCTAATATCGTGAATCGCATCCTGAAGCATGTCGGTGTACATCTCAAAGCCTACTGAGGCAATGTGTCCCGACTGTTCCGCGCCCAGGAGATTCCCCGCGCCGCGAAGTTCAAGGTCATGACTCGCGATCTGGAAGCCGGAGCCTAGCTCCTGGTGGGCAACGATAACCTCAAGTCTTCGTGAGGCTTCATCTGACAGGGATTCGTTCGGAGATGTCATGAGATAAGCATAAGCTTGCACGGAGGAGCGTCCCACGCGCCCCCTAAGCTGGTAGAGTTGCGCGAGACCGAAGCGTTCGGCACGATTAATGATAATCGTATTAACGTTTGGCATATCGACACCCGACTCGATGATGGTCGTACAAACAAGAATCGGGAATTTTTGTTCAAGAAAATCAACAATGACACTCTCAAGTTGGTGCTCCGGCAATCGCCCGTGAGCGAACCGCACCGTGGTTTCTGGGACAAGTTTTTGGATGAAGGCGGCGATTTGGGCAATCTCATCAACTCGATTATGGACAAAGAATGCCTGCCCACCCCGGCTGAGTTCAAGGCGCAATGCGTCTTGAATCAGGGCTTCGTCAAATTTCGAAATGTATGTCTTGACAGAAAGTCGATCATGCGGCGGTGTGGCGATGATAGAAATATCTCGAAGCCCCAGCATGGACATGTGTAGCGTGCGCGGAATGGGTGTCGCTGTCAGCGTGAGAATATCCGTGCCGACACGGAGCTTCTTTAGTCTCTCCTTATGGGCTACGCCAAACCGCTGTTCTTCATCGATAACGAGGAGGCCGAGTCTTTTAGGTTTGATATCCTGAGAAAGGATGCGGTGTGTTCCAATCAGGATGTCAACATGGCCTTTTTCGAGATCGGCAACTGTTTTTTTAATCGTGCTGCCATCGACAAATCGGTTGGCGTACGCGACGCTGACTCCGTGTTTTGAGAGACGTTCACTAAACGTCCTGTAGTGCTGATAACATAGAACGGTTGTCGGGACGAGAACTAGGGCTTGGTAGCCATCTAAAACAGCGCGATAAGCGGCTCTAAGCGCAACCTCTGTTTTTCCAAAGCCGACATCGCCGCAAATCAGGCGATCCATAGGCTTCTTCGATGTGAGATCAAAGTTGACTTCGCTAAGGGCGCGGAGTTGATCTTCGGTTTCCTCATAAGGAAATTCCGCTTCGAATTTGTAATAAGATTCTCCCGGCGGACTGATGGCTGTCCCATCGGCGAGTTCACGGCGTGCCTGGATTTTGAGGAGTTCATCTGCCATATCATGGACAGCCTTGCGGACCTTGGTCTTTCTTTTTTCCCATTGACCGCTTCCAAGTTTGTCAAGAGCCGGGTGCGCATGTCTACGAGTCTTACCGGTGTCGTCCTCGTCATCGCCCGTTTTGCCAGAGCCGTATCGTTGCAGGAGATTTAAACGGTCAACAGGCAGATAGATCTTGTCGCCCCCGGCATATTCGAGAATCAAGAAGTCATATTCAAGACCTCCGACAGAAAGACTCGTCATGCCGGAGTAGCGGCCGATACCATGTTCAACATGAACAACTAGATCGTTCGCCTTAAGATCTTTAAACGAGCTGAGATAATTTTGGAGTTTGACGGAAGCTGGTTTTGGCTTGCGGCGGACAGCGCCAAAGAGGGCTTGCTCAGGAATCACGAGAAGGCGACGTTCTTCCAGCCAAAAATGAGACGACAAGTCACCGTGACCGACATAGATTTTTCCAGATTCCATTTGATTCCGACAGATTTTTGAAATGAGATCTGGCACAGGTGTGGAGATGAGATTGTGATGCGTTAAGAGGTTTTGGACCCTATTTTGCTGTTCATCATGGTGAGTCAAAATCGCGACAGATCCTTCGAGTTTTTCTGTTGTTCCCTTGATAAGGTCACACCACTTTTGAAAAAGGTCAGGAAGATTCTGGTCTGCATCCTGATGTAATGGCGCGGATGGAATGTGTCTTGAAAGAGAAATCGTGGGATCGGTTTGCCAGGTCGCAAAATCAGCCTTCGGAGAGGAGAATGGATTTCCAAACTCCAGAACACCGGGTCCCATGCTGGTGCAAGCCGCGATCGAATCGAGATCGGCGTAATGAAGTTCCGGAGCCATGGTAGGGCGTGCCGCGCCAACATCGAGCTTATGAGCATTTGAAAGATCTTGCAAAAGCGTCGAAAAAGAATCGAGGCAAGAAGCTATGGTTTTAGGGAAGAATAGAAGTGTTCGATCTTCAAAATAATCGAAGGCTGTTTCACTCTCGATCCGAAGTGACGGTGAGAAAAGATCAAAGCCTGAAAAACGAACCCCTCCTTCGAACGCGTCCATGATGCCATCGCGATCAGCTTGAGCTGCATTGAGTTCGAGGAGCGTGTTATAAAGACGTTGAGCGTAATCTTTACGACCAGCATCAGGGATCGGAATTTCAGTGGCCGGTGCAATCACTGCCTCTTCAAGTGAAGAGGTTGACTTCTGATCAACCAGCGAAAATCTTCGAATCGATGCGACCTCGTCGCCGATGAAATCGATGCGAAGTGGAGTTAGGTGATTGCAGGGAAAGATATCGATCAATCCGCCACGAACAGCGAAGGAACATTCTTCTTCCACAGTAGAGGTTTTATGGAAATTAAGATCGCGGAGGTGCGCGATAAATTCGTCAAGCCCGAGCGTCATCCCTTTGCGGACTGTGATCGAATTGTCTCGAAAGGCTTTGAGCGTAAGTGTTTTCTGCGCCAGTCCCGCTAGTGTTGTAAGAATAACACCTGAGCGTTCGGGGGACGAAAGCAGGGAGAGTGCATAGATTCTTTGGTGCCTCGATAAACTCGGATTGATCAGGCGATCTCTTCCCCAGAGCGAGAAGAAGGGGAGAATTCCGATGGGGAGTTCTGGTTTTGCGAGAGGACCGATATTTACTTCCAGGGTTTGCGACCAGGTATTAAAGTCTTTTGGAGATGGTAGGACTACGACGATTTTTTTAAAAGGCGCAAGACTGCCCTGAAGGATGTCATGAAAAAGCCTCGTGATGGCTAATTCCGCGAAACTTTCCGACGTCCCGGCAATTTGAAGCCCCAAGCTGGTTGCTTGAGCATTTTTAAATTGTCTAATCAGGCCCTCAAGGCCACAAATCGTAGACATGTTGTTTTAATATCACGCATAATCGGGGGATACCATACCTATTTATGATCGGGATAATCGGGATAATCATTAGTCAGGAGACAATGGAACGATCCCGCCTGATTCCTCACTTTTTGTACAAAACCTTTCCCACCCTTTCAATGTGCTCAAGCAGGTCTTGGTTATCGATCTTATGGAAAATCGCAAGATCAAAAGTGTAAGGTGTGGGGAGTGCTTCAAGGTCGTTGGTCACTTTATTGATGATCTCTAAATTGATGTCCAGACCTTTGAGAGCAATATCGATATCAGACCCTTTCTTCTGGGTATTTTTTGCCCTCGACCCATACAGGATCGCTTCGTCTATTTGTTGATATTTTCCGAATACGAGAATTATCTTTTCAAGGACATCGTCCGACAAACCATACTTCATGGAATTACCGCTCGAAATTTCTCCATGCCCTCCTTGAGCTGGACAAAATTGCCGAAATATCGTTTGACAATAGCTTGCGCGATTTCGTTCGCCGTTTCCTCGTTATAAACATGCGAGGTTTTATTTCTGCTTGCGAGCATGTCGAGCCAGGAATCACCATCGTAAATCAGGCCACGTTGAAAGGATTTCTTGATGGTATCTCGGGCTCCGGTGAGGTTGGTGTCGCCCTGGTACTCCAGGTAGTCTTTCAGGGTGTTCCACGCGAGCTCATAAGTATACTCAAACGCCTTGATAAGGCCCTGAGTTTCCAACTTAGAGAGGTTTCCTTTTTTGATGAATTCATCGAGACCAGTTAGGGCTTTCTTGAAATTTCCGAACCGCTGTTCCCATCTAATGTCACTGTTTTTTTTCTGCGTCATCGTGATACCCGATCGTGAAGCTTGTTGCATCAGGCGACTAATTTGAAAAGGGAGCGGGCCAATCCCGCGATTCTTGAATATTTCCTCAAGCTTTGAACATCTCACCGATTCAATTGAATATTACCACGCGCCGCTTTACTTCGACAATGATTTCCTCAAACAAAAATATGAAATTTCTTCCCCTCCAAAACTGCCTGCCACGTCTTACGAAGTCCGGCATTGGTGGCGAGATATTGGCAGCACACGTTAGCCCGGGTATAACCATCGGTGAAGGAATCGCTTTGATAGTCGGCCGCCAGATTCCCGGTGCTGGTTTCCGGGGTCGCGAAAGTTGTTTGATTCATTTCCGCGTATGCACTCGTCACCGAGGCCGTCGTGGTCTAGTTCCCCGCAGCATCGTATACGGCCAGGGTAAGTGCATTCCTCGTCCGAAAATGCCTATTTTCGATAAAAACGACTAATTTTATTTCAATTCTTTATGATCATGTAAAAGTTTGCTTTTGTAAAAAGCCTCGATGATATTCAATTCACAGCGACACCGGAAGAGCTGATTCTCCATATATCGGTAAATCATGTACTAGGCGATGTTTACTCACCTGGTTTTTCGTGGGATGAAGCACAAGTTTTTTTAAAGTAATAACTCGCTTTTTTAGAACATTGTTTATCAGTTTTAAATAACACAGATTAGGCAAGGTCCCCTGATTTCGATTTAATTGCAAAATACTTCTTCGCTGTTTGTGCGACAAATGAACGCTTTTAGCGCCTCGACGTCTGATTTTAAACGCGCGTTTTCGGCCTCAATTTTCAAACTTTTTGCTTTCGTTTCTTGATTCTCAGATTTAGTTTCTTTGACAGCTTCTATCAACAGTGCCGAAAGTTTAGGATAGTCCACAGTTTTGATTCCATCGCTTCCCGTCTTAACGATTTCCGGCAACACTTTTTCAACTTCTTGGGCCACGACTCCCACCTGACGATTCTGATCTTCACCATCCTTCCAAAAGAAATAGTAACCGTTTAATTGTTCAATTTTTTCGAGAGAATCAGAAATTTTCAGCAAATCGCGTTTTAAACGAATGTCGGAAAATGTATTCCATGCATTGGCGAGAGCGACTGATCCGTCGCCGCTACTGCCAACTTGGAGTTTTTGGGAGGGGGAAGTGGTGCCTATCCCGACGTTGCCAGATTGGGTGAGGTTGATGTTGCCAGGACCATTGAAACGCAAAGATGTTGCCGAACTAGATACCGAGTTACTCGCCAATGTCGCGTTATGATCTAAGGTAATTTTGAAGTAGTTGTTATCAGTCCCATCTGTGTCCGTATCCCCACCCAACATAAAAGCAATCATTCTTCCGCTTGTCCCATTAGAAAAGCTTCGTTTAAGCTCCAAGTTCGGATAATTCCAGTTAAAACTTCCATCACCGATGATTTGACCGGTACTTGCCGTCCCACCGACAAGAAGGTTTGCACGGATACTGGCCGACCCAGCTACATCTAACTGATAACCTGGACTCGTCGTGCCTATCCCGACGTTGCCGCCGTACAGAGTAAGACGTTCACCACCGGATTGATACAAGGATAGTCGGTCGTTCGCGTCATTCTCGATGCCGATCATAAGTTTGGTGGATTCGCCAGATTCAACGAAGTATCGAATAAATGCTTGGTCGCCGGAACCACCCCCGGGATCTGACGGGAACTGAATGCCAACGGTAGTGGAGTTACCTACGGCTGGCATGATAGCACCATTACTTACTTGGAGTTTGGCGAGCGGAGACGTCGTGCCAAGGCCAACGTTGCCACCGTTTGGATTCAATAAAAGATTGTAATTAACTGATAAACTATCCTTGTTAGTCGCTTGTATCCATCCATAACTCGGTCCGACATTCATCCCAAAATCAAGAGTTTCTCCGTATGAAGCTGCACCAGGTGTTAATCTCATTATTCCATTTTGGGTCGTCCCGCTAGTCGCAGGAATACCTTGGTTCACACTTGAAACACCCGTATTAATGTGTACTTTTTGCGTTGGAGTCCCCGTCCCAATGCCCAGATTTCCTGCTGGAGTGATAGCCGCTCTCGTCCTTGCTGCAGAGCCATCCCATGATATGAAATCAAGGTTGTCATGCGAGGTGTACTGCCCAATACCCCACTGGTAAGATGATTGACCGTCAATGAAAACCATCTGTGTACCACCGACAGAGTTATTTAATCGCAACATTGCAGTTGTAGGAAAAACAGCCGTTGTGCCAGCTAGTTCTAGCTTCCCGGCCGGCGAAGTCGTCCCAATGCCCACGTTCCCCGAATCATCGATCACGACACTCGAATTTTGCACAAGTTTTCCAGTCGTGCCATCAAACCGAGCGATGGCATTGTCAGTAGTCGAACCAGGCCCAACGACTTTTCCATCTAGCTGCGTTTGGATCGCACTTGTCACACCATTAAGATAGCTAAACTCTGTGTTATCAATCGCACCGCCACCGATGGTTGTCGCAGCTTGAGAGTGTGAACTAGCCGCTTTTCCGTCAATTTGTGTTTGAATGGCAGAAGTCACACTGTCAAGATATCCAAATTCCGTGCTACTGACAGCGCCGCCGCCAATCTTAGCGGCATCAATGCCACTAGGCAAATCACCTGCCCCGATATTAGCTCCAGATGTTGTGCGGCCATATGTGTCTACCGTGACTTTGGTGTATGTACCAGCCGTAACGCCTGATGTAGCAAGAGACAACGTACCAGTTCCCGTGATAGGACCACCCGTAAGCCCTGTTCCCGACGCTACGTTCGTAACCGTACCACCGGAATTAGCATCGCTTGAGCAAACCCAACTCACGCCAGACATTTTCAGAATTTGCGTGTCAGAACATGCGGCAATCTTGGCTGTGGTCACAGCACCATTAAGAATCTTTGTCGTCGTTACGACATCTGTAGAAAGACCTGCGGGTTCATAGACACCAGAGTGATTATGCGACGTCGCCGACTTGAGGGCAAGTGCATCAAACACCGCGTTTTGGCTTGGAGCTTTATCAGTGATCGCGTCAGTGATCGCGTCGTCCACAGCAGCGGTCTTTGCTCTTGCATCCGTATAGTAAAGGTTTGTACCTTCTGAGATATTGGTTGTCGTGAGAGTTACTGCACCCGTTAATGTGTTAACGCTCGATACGGGAGCTGAAGCTTGATCAGTCCACGAAAGATTTCCGGAGCCATCGGTCTTAAGAAATTGCCCGTTAGTTCCCGAGCTCCCTGGAAGCGTGAGAGTAAGATCAGAAGTGATACTTCCCGGTGCTTTCAACCCGACATAGTTTGCACCATTCACGGAAAGTTCTTTAAGCTTAATCTCGCCTGTCGAAACACCAGGATTAACTGTGATGGCGTTGACTGCGTTAGTCATGATTGAATTTAAGTTTAAATCGGTCGAAGTCGTCACAGATGCCTGCTTCGCGGCAAGAGCGTCATAGACAGCGTTTTGACTTGGCGCAATTGTTGTGACTGCGTCAGTGATCGAATCAGCTACCGCAGCAGCTTTCGCCATCGCATCGGTGTATTGCGTGATAGTGCTCGCGATCACCACATCGTCATCCAGGAGATTAATCGTCACACCAGCACCTGGACTAAGACTATAAAACATAAGATCAGCACTGACTTTTCCCTTAAAAAGCCCGACGCCACTTCCTGAGGTCACATTTGATGCCGTGTTTGCTTCTCCTGATCCCGTTTCCCCAACGAGATCGCTCGAAGGTACCCAAGCGCTGCCACTCCATTTCAAAACCTGTCCTGATACTGGTACTGCTGCCGAAACACTTCTTGTTTGGAGTTTCTCGGCATTAACACTTAGGAGGTTGCTTCCATCAACTGAAGGAAGTTTTC
>CAILAO010000341.1 GCA_903832105.1 uncultured Pseudomonadota bacterium
AGAAGCCTCCGACGCCACCTTTCGTGAGTGAACGTGACCAGCCGTGGTGGTTTCGCAGGGCCATCGGCTTCACGATCAAGGCTGTGATTGACATCAGGGGGTAAAACCTTGAGTCCCATTTCCTCAGCTTCAGAAACAAAACCAGGCAACTTATCGAAGTTTCCGATTTCAGATGAGATTTGTGCGCACATAAATTCCACTGGGAAATTGGCCTTCATGTAAGCCGTCTGATAGGTCAAAATCCCATAAGCCGCAGCATGTGCCTTATTGAAGCCGTAGCCAGCGAATTTTTCTATGTTATCGAATATTTGCCCCGCTTGCTCTTCAGAAATATTGTTTGCCTTCTTACACCCTTCAGTAAAGCCTGCACGTTCTTTGGCCATCCCCTCGAGCTTTTTCTTGCTCATCGCTCGACGCAAAATATCGGCACGCCCAAGCGAATACCCCGCTAGCGCTTGAGCGGCACGTTGAACCTGTTCTTGATAAACCATGACCCCATACGTTTCTTTGAGGAAGGGTTCTAAAAGAGGATGATCGTAAACGATCTTTTCCAAACCTTTTTTCCGCTTAACAAATGATGGGATTTGATCCATGGGACCCGGCCGATAAAGTGCAATAATAGCAATGATTTCTTCGATTATGGTGGGTTGCAAATCCATCAGCACTTTTCGCATTCCACCTGATTCAAGCTGGAAGACCCCAACTGTGTCGGCTGCTTGAAAAAGTTTGAATGTCTTTTCATTGTCTAGTGGAATCGTTTCAAGGTCGATGTCGACCCCATGAATTAACTTCACGAGCTCTGTTGCTTCCTGCAATACTGTTAACGTCTTAAGCCCAAGAAAATCCATCTTGAGAAGGCCACATTCTTCAATCGCCTCTTTCGCATATTGCGTAATGGGTTCACCTTCTTTGTCCCGGGCCAAGGGTACTAACTCGATCAGAGGCTTGTCCCCAATGACAACACCTGCCGCATGGACACCTACGTTTCGGAAAAGACCTTCCAGCACATCAGCATAGCGCATGATTTCGCGTAAGTTCGGATCAATCTGGCAAGCTGCAGAAAATTCAGGATTGTCGGTCTGTGCTTTTGCCAGTGTGATCTTGGGATCATCAGGAATCATCTTTGCAAATACATCTGCCTGCGCTAGCGGAATTTCAAGGACGCGCGCCACATCGCGAATAACCGTCTTTGCGCCAAGCTGTCCGAACGTCACGATCTGTGCAACGCGGTCCTTCCCATATTTCTGCTTCACATACTCAATAGTTTTGCCTCGGTTCGTCTGGCAAAAGTCGATATCAAAGTCTGGAGGGGAGATGCGTTCAGGATTCAAAAAGCGTTCAAAGATCAAATCGAATCGCAACGGGTCAATTTGGGTGATACCCAGTGAGTAAGCAAGCAAGGATCCTGCACCAGAACCACGTCCGGGACCTACCGGTACGCCATGCGCACGGGACCAAGTGATAAAGTCGGCCACTACCAAAAAATAGTTAATGAACCCCGTACTTTCGATAATACCGACTTCATAGTTAAAACGCTTGACCAGATCTTCCTCGAACGGAGTCTTGGGTTTATCGCAATCAAGCTTGTAATGCTTTTGCAAGCCAAGCTTTCCTAAATACGTCAAATAGGTCAGCCCGTCTGAAAAACCTTCTGGCACTTCAAATGTCGGGAAGTGTAGGCTTTCAGCCTTGCCGTTTGAAAACGTCAGTTCAACATTGCAACGATCTGCGATCTCTTGTGTGAGATCCAGAGCAGGTGCATCATTGGGAAAACGTTTTTCTAACTCTTCGCGTGATTTAAAGTAAAATTCGTCTGAGCCATATTTCATGCGCTTGGGATCGCTC
>CAILAO010000342.1 GCA_903832105.1 uncultured Pseudomonadota bacterium
TGTAGTGTCAATAGACATAATTGGTTTTTCCCGCGTTTAGCTGGTTGACGATTTTTGCTGCTTCCAAATTGTTCAGCGTGTTCGTGGTTTTGCTTCATATGACTATCGTGCGGTCGCAGTCTCGATAATACTTCACATTACCGATCCGCTTGGTTGCTCGCTCCGGTGCAGCGCACCTCCGCCGAGCGTTCAAAAGACCGTAGAAAAATGAAACGCGATTTGCAAAAATACCAAGTCTGTGCCGCAAGGCTTTTCAGCCATCGAAAGGATGGGGTTATTTGAAAGCATCTAAGCTGCTGATTGCTCGATAAGCTTTATTGCCATACGTGCCGGTTGACCATTGCGGTTGGTAAATTTCATTCTGAGTTCATTGTCTTTTATATACGGCGTGATCACCTCGACATCCTTTGGGACAAAGCCTTCTTGGCAGTAGAAGACTTCTGCAGGTGTCTTCATACCTAAGACTTCCAGAGGTATGAGATGATTGTAGTCGTCTCGAAAACTGCGAATATCTTGTTCGAGACGGGTGAGGTTGCCGTGCAAGACAAAGTCGTCGATGTAATCCTTCAAAGTCCGGTGAATGCGTTCATGAGATCCATTGAATTGTCCGTAATAAGGAGGACTATTCAAAAGATATACGCATGCTTTTGCTAGCGCCTCGCGGCAATCCAATCGGAATTCCGGACCGTTGTCAGCTTTGATGATGTACGGTTTTCCATATTTGATAAAAAGATCTTCAAGATGGTTCATGACCTTCTCAGTTGAGGTATCGAGAAATAGGGCTGTCTCAAAAAGAAATCGAGACGAAGCGTCTGATACGGTAAGAAGCTGGAGCTTGTAGCGACCTGTTTTCATGAGACAAGTGAAATCCACTGTCCACACCATCGTTCCAGGAGCAAAGGCCCATAGTTTTTTGATGCGTTCCTTTTCCGCTGTGGATCTTTCTACGTATACAGCTTTGAGCTTGTCGATGGTTGGCATCGAAATATAGTAGTGCCACGCAGGGTGACCCGTGATGTATTTGAAGTATTGATAAGCAGTCCATTGTGGAAATCTTTTGAATAGTAGTACGAGTTGATCTTTAAGCCAGATGGGGATTTTGTTACTAAAGTGATGGGGTCTGGTTGACTTGTCGTAAAGCCCAGCCATACCAAGCTTTTTGTAAGCATTAAGCCACTTTTTTAACGTCTCCGGAGACCTTTCGATCCCTTTACAAAAGTCTTTTATGCTGCCGCCAAGGCTTTCATATTTGATCCAAAAATCAAGTACTCGTTTCTTTTGGAAAGCCGAAAGCCTTGAAAGCTTGAAACGAGGAAAAAATTTCTGGACGGCCTCCTTGAAACAGGTGAGCAAAAATATGATGGAAGCATGGATCGTGAGCTGCATACGAAGTGTTTTGACGAGTCGTTCCAGCCTGTCGATTTCCTTTTTGGCATCTTCGAGTACAGTCATCTCAGGAAACACTTGTTCTGCGCCGTAGCTGGCAAAAAACGCCTTTCCAAGATCGATCCTCTTCACCGCTGCCTGCTTTGTAATACCAAATTTACTGCCAATCTCGGTAAGGCTGAGGTCGGGATTTGCAAAATGATAAATTGACGTCTGGATTGCCGGATGAAAACAGGTTAGACTCATAGGTGCCGGTTTTTCTGGAGTGTGAGAATATTATTTTCTTTTTTATCGCTTTAAATTTTATCTCAAAACCAGATCCACCGGCTCGTTTTTTATCGTAGGAAGTTGACGTCTCGCCAAAGCTGGTCGTTGACGTGGATGGAAAGCATGCCAGCAAGCTCTTGAATACGTACATCTTGGCCTAAAACCTTGCCTATCAAATAAAGTCTTGATCCCCTGCCAACACCGATTTTGCCCTCAGCCTCTTCTTCTGAATTTTTAGGCACCTGAAAATCAGCAAGGTACTTTTTGACAGCCTCAATCACCTGGAAATATCTGTCTGACGGGGTGAATCCGTCTAGGGCACTGTGTGGCCGCGCATGATTGTAGTGGTCGACAAAACGGGAAATCTTTTCCGCAGCCTGCTCTTGCGAGACAAAAAACTCTTTGTCGATCAGCTCTCTATGAATTGTCTTATGAAAGGCCTCGATCTTGCCGCAAGTTTGTGGGTGGTGCGAGCGTGCTGTGATATGCTTGATGCCAAGCTTTACGAGGATCTTTTCAAATTGCGTTACGCCGCTCCAGTGTTTGAATTGTGCTCCTTGATCGGTAAGCACCTCGCCTGGTGCACCGTGTTTGGCAAAGCCCGCCTTTAAGACCTCAAGGACATTGTCGGCACTTTGATCTTTGAATAAACCCCAATTCACGATAAACCGCGAGCAATCGTCCAGAGCCGTTATGAGATGCACTTTGTGAGCATCTCGAATATGAAAACTCATAATATCCATCTGCCACATGTCGTTTGGGTTTGGTCTGGCAAAACGCTCCCATTCGCCAATCTCAGACTCCAATTGCTGCTCAGTCTTGCGATCATCATCTCCTTTGACATGATAGGCTGCTTCGGCCGCCCCCTGATCACCATCGGGAAGACCATGTTTCCTGAAAATTTTAGTGATAGTGTTCGGCGACAATTTAACAGCCTCAAATCTTGCCAAGTGTTCACTTGCTGCCGAGCCGCCAATTTCCGGCCTCACCTTTTTGATGGCAAGAATCTTATCGATCAGCCACTGGCTTGTCTTCTTGGGCTGATGATGTGGACGCGAGCTTTTGGGGCATAATCCTTCGAAACCTTGCTCACGGTAGCGTTTTTGCCAGCTATAAACAAGGCCAGAAGTTAACTTAAGATCCCGACAAATAGATGTGATTCTTTCGCCATTCTCAAGGCGTTTTATCACCCCCTGCTTGAACTCGACCGGGTAAGAACGAAAAATTCGACGGACATGGGTGGGTTTAACTTCATTGGACATAATTCGATACTCCCTGTGGACAAATGTTTAAATTCGTCAACCGGGTCGGCGCCGTACCGGGACTTCAAGGGTGTATCAACAAAACAAGTAATTGTAAACTACGAGGGTTGGAAATGAACACATATTTTTGTCCCACATTACACAAACAAAAATATTTTTCGCAGAAATCAGTCTGGCATGATTTAAAGAATACTGAAATTATCTCCTCACAGAATGTCAGTCTCCCTTTGTATGATTCGATGAATGTTGATGATGTTGTCGAAATATGTGAAATCTTTAATGCTGTTTCCAGCCTCTGTGTCAAATAGGATTCTTAAGCCCGTGGATTTTTTTAAGCGAATTCCTATACCACATATTATGCTAAACCACACTACTGGCATGAGTTTCCAGCTCAACGTTGTCCCGGTTTTAAAAAGCGATAGACTTGAAATACTGCGAATACTGACACTGTTCCCTGTCAAAATATAATGGGTCAAAGGAAGAATTATGCCAAAGAAAGACAAGATCTCCATGATGTCTTTGAACCGTCTTCTTAAGTCCGTCCAAAGTATCAAAAATCTGCTTCTGGTTAAGTAGTTGGTAGCTTGTAAGAGTCTGATCCATAAAAATTAAAGGCTTTTCTCTCAATTTAAGTTTTTTTCGCGTTAAAAAATTGAAGACAGGAAAGTCACGACACGTTCCTGCACGAAATCCTTCGACCTCCGGATAACCCACTGTTGAATCCCACTTTATACCAACATCTTCTAAAATCTGCCACGTTGTGGGCGCCTCGAACCTAAGATAGTGTTGCCTTCCGAATTCGACTTTTCCCCCAATTGCAAAAGAAAGTCCTTCAATCTCCTTCTCCATCAAATCTTTCTTGTTGTATGTATAATATCCGGGGTGAATGCCTATATGATGGCCTCTTGAAATTATCTTTCCGATGGCCTTTCTTGCTTCATCACTACAAATATCATACCCCGAGTCAAACTTGGAAGTCGCAGATGCTTTAAAGAAAAAATATGATTTAGTTCCTCTGGTTTCGCTTTCATCCATAAGAAAGTCGAAAGTGTCAAAAGGATCATCTTTCTTACCAGTCTTAACGTCCCAATAGAACGCCATTAAGGTTTTTATATCTCTGATCGTTGCTCCCTTTCGAAGTATATAGCTCATGCTGTTTTTCGTGAAAGCTATTAAAGAACCCCATCGTCTGAGATGATCAACATCGTGTGTTGGTATGATATTTAAAACTCTCTCCCGTTCTTTATTCATTTTATAGCCAGAATAAATCATCATCTCACAGAGGAAATCGACATATTCATCAACAACGGCTCTCTTTTGAAAACAAGCTCTCACGCTCAGCGCTTTTTTTGCCGGGAAACGATCGTGAGCATCCCGATCTTTTAAAACATATTCCTCAAACCTCGTTAGCATATAAAAAACAGAGGCAAAAATGTCTAAGCCACAAATAGTGCGGTCTTCACCTATTTTGAGCTCATCATCCCCATAAATAATAGGCAGGCAGCCCCCAGATCCAAAACTGTGCTCAAGACTTTTAACTTTACTTGGAATATTCTCTTGCTTTAAATACACATCATCCTGTGTGCATAGATTAAACAAACCGTCTTTAATTACTATCTGCTTTCCGCTAGGCATTTCAATAACATAATCAACTATGTGGTCCTTAAAAACAATTTCCGAACTAACACCAAGATATTCCCCAAAAATCGTTTCAATAATATAACGCTTTTCCGGGACGAATCGATTGTTTGTGAATATCTTTATCATGGCTTTCGACCAAAACGTCCAAAAACACTTAAAGCCAACTTCTTTGGCGCTACTAGACAATAATATCTCGGCATATCCTTCAAATTATATAATAAACTTCCTCTGCAAAAAAAACATCGCGGGTTCTCGCACAGAGGAAACCGAGGATCCGCCTTTAAAGTGGCATACTCTATTTCAAAAGCCTTTTCTGCGTTAATGCATATCGAATTGGCGCCCCCGATAAAACCGCTGGCTAGTAAATGTCGTGTATTGTACAAAGAATAAAATTTATAAAATCCTAAACTGCATCCACCCATGCTTCGGTAACAAAAATATCGTCTCTCACCTTTTTTAAGGTAAAAAACACCCATTAACATCCCCAGAAGAGACTTTTTTGAAAGTCCCAGAAGCTCCTGTGCTAAATGCACAGTTGTAAATCCCGGACTCGAGTCTATGCAACCGCACAAAAGCATCTTTCCCCTATACTCGATCAACTTTTTAATAGGCAAGTAGGTCAAAGCATTCTCGTCATGTCCCTCTAAAAAATAATCAGCATTTTTTCCTACGGCGACAAATGACGCTACAGGATGACAACTTCTCTTGGCCTCCGGTTCTTTCAGTAATAACGTCGATAGCCCCCCGGTTATTGGGGGCGTCCTTTCGGGGTCGAATGCATATGACTTATCAACAAAAGGATAAATAAAAACCCTTGTAAAGGCTGGCGCAAGAATTGTACCGGATTCTCCTATGACACGCCGAATTGCTCTGATGAATGCCTTGCCAGCCTCTACCGGCTTAAACTTTTGTGTGGCCCCGTGCTGCTTGTTATTGATTACTTCCCCTAGATCCGCGCGAACATAGACACTGTCACCTTCCTCTATTCCTAAAGCTCGAATCTGCGAACACAGCAATTCAAAATTCATAACTAGCCAATTATTTGCATTTATTTTCTTTTGCAGACCAAATTACATGAACTGCTGCCCAAGAATAACCAACACCAAACCCCACTAGGACAAGTTTTTGGCCGTCTTTAAGATAGTCCTTCTCAAGCATCTTCTTTAAGGCAATCGGTATTGTCGAACTAACCGTGTTCCCGCTATCTTCCATTTCAATCACAAACTTTTGCTCCGGTATTTTACATTTCTTTCTCAGCGCTTCAAGCATATATTTGTTCGCTTGATGAAAAATAAAATAATCTATTGTGTCTATAGTCGAAGAAGATCTATCTAATAGCTTCTGTAACGCTAATGGAACTGCTTTTAAGGTGAAAGATAATATTTCCGGGCCGTTCATAAACAAATGACTTTCCGGATCGTCCGACATGACTCTCCCGTGACGAAGTCCTCCATTTCGAACAATTAAATTCTTTCCGCCTCGACCATCAGTGCCATAAACAAATGGGCCTATCAAAGGTTCCCCTTCACATGGTTCACCCACCCCTCCTATAAGCGTCGCAGCAGAACCGTCCCCAAATAATGTCTTAACCCCCTTGTCATTTGGGTGCATAAATTTACTGTATGTTTCAGCGGTTAATAATAGAACCTTCCTGGCCTGTTGCGTTTCGATAAGGCCCTTTGCGATCCCAAGTCCATAAACAAAGCCCGAACAACCTAGATTGAAATCAAATGCCCCTACGTCTTCTCTCAAATTCAAACGAGATTGAATAAGACATGCGGTAGTCGGCAAAAAATAATCAGGACTCTGGGTGCAAAGAATCAAAAAATCGACGTCTCTACGGTCACAGCCAGCCTTTGCAAACAGAACATTTGCTGCTTCAACCGCCAGATCTGATGAATATTGATCCCGATCAGCGATGTGTCTGCATTTAATTCCGAGCTTCTTCTCGATATCTGACTTGGACCACTCAGGAAACTGCTCTGAAAGCTGTTCATTTGATAACTCAGCCTTTGGTAGAAAGTATTCAATCGCTTCAATAAATGCTTTCATCGGACCAACCCTATTCTGATGTGCGGTATATCCCCCATCGACAACCAATACTGATCCCGTTATCCATTTAGAAGCTTCAGATACCAAAAAAAGAGCTGCACTAGCAACATCGGCGGGCTCCCCAAATCCTAAGGGATGCATACTTCGAATGTTTTCAACTTGCTCCATTGAAAGCTGCGAAAACAATTTTTTTGTCATCTCTGTTTCAACAATTCCAGGCGCAATACAATTTACTCGAATCTTCTCACGTGCTAGTTCAAGAGCAAGTGACTTTGACATGGCAATCAAAGCACCTTTGCTTGCTGAATAAGCGGCCTGACCTGGCTGCCCAACTATTCCCATAACTGAACTTACGAATACTATTGCGGAAAACTCTGTCGACACACCTTTCTGTCTAAATCCACGAGCAATAGCAAATGCGGATCCCAGGTTAGTCTTTAATACCTCATTAAACTCATCGTCCTTCGTGAATTTTAACGGGTTTGTTTTTTGAATTCCAGCCGCATGTATCAAGCCAGAAAAAGACCCTTTCTCTTCTGCAATATTCTTCAGTAGTTGATCAATTAGCTGCGTTTCCTTCAGATCAAAAGAAACAGCTTGGTGGCTGTGACCTTGCAGCGATTCCAAAGTCTCTTTTAGTCTTTCTTCATTCCGACCAATGAGCGTCAACGATGCTCCATGTTCTGCCGCTTTTTGAGCTACAGCACGTCCAATCCCGGAAGATGCCCCGGTTATCAACAAGCGCGCATTATCAAATTTCAGAAAACTCATACTTTATCTTTAATTCCTGTGCATCATCTTTCAAAGTTCTGACCCGAAAGCATTACCAAATCGTCTACCACTAAACATTTCTTGATTTCTTCAGCGTTAATCGAAACCGAGAATAATTCATCAATCAAAGCGATGTATCCCAATATCGCGAGGGAGTTCCAACCATCGACATCTGAAAGCTTTTCCCTACCTTTAAGGGTTCCTCGATCCATTTCCAACACTTCCTCTAAACGAGCAAGGAACTCACCATATTTCATCTCAATTCTCCTCACCTTTATCCACGTTACTCATAACATCAACGATGCCTATTAATATCACTACGTTGACTACATGCCAACAACGAATTTATAGTGCTACAATCTAGATCTACCCGATTGATATGTCACCCCTACTGATAAAATAAATAAGACAACATACATAAAGCTCATCGCAGCGCTAAAAAGCATTATCGATACCTCGGGTTGTAAGTGATACCTTTCACAAAAATAGAATACCGTTGAAATTAGTAACACTCGCGTTGCATCCCACAAAATCTGCCATACCTGATGTTGCGACAAATTTATTATGGAAGATATTGGCACTATGGCGGACTGCAATATGTAATTCACTGCGAGCAATCGAACATATTCCCCTGACACCTGCCAAGATGGACCAAAAATGACTGAAAATATCGTAGGGCTAAAAATGCAAAATATAATAATTGGAATAGAAAACAAAAGAAAAAGGTTCTTTGCAGTTCTCAATAAAAGTCTTCTCACATCGACAGAATTCTTTTTTAGCAAAATCGCAGCTTCCCCGAGAAAAACCTGACCAACAGATTGACTTAACATACCTAAAGAGAGACCAATTACATAATTCGCAAAAACAAACAATCCACCGATTTTTGCGCCATAATATAGGGGGAAAAAAAGATCTGGTAAATGAAGGCTCACAGAGTTAAAAAGAGAGGCCCACGCGCTAAACATAGGAAACTTGCGAAATTCTCTTCCGATTCTGAGAATTTCGCTAAAAGAAACCTTTTTTAAAAGCGCTAAATCGCTTTTAAAAAGAATAAAAAAACTACCAAAACCACCAAAGCGACTGACTATATCACTAATGATAAGACCAGCAGGACCGACCTTCAGCGATCCAAATACAATCTGTAAAAGCACACTAATGACGCTTCTTCCAAACGTGGTTTTTGCGATAACCTGAAAGTCGCGTTTTCGAATAGCCCAGAAGCTACATATCTGAAAAATTGAGGTCCCAATGACTCCGAGAGGGATCAGCCAGATAAAAGGCTTGATTGTGTCGAAGTTTGGAACATATTGGCGCCATGAAGACTGAAATAAGATGACTACAAACATCAAACCTGCAAAAGAAATTGTAGAAATAATAGCGAGCAATAAAACGTGAAACGCATCTTGTTCACTTTTTGGAATCGGAATAGCAAGCTCATATCTTAAAGCAGCGACGACAGAAAAAATAAAAACTACCGAGTTAAAAACAGCAAAGACTCCGAAGTCCTCGGCAAAATAAAGTCGAGATATAATGGGCGAAAAAAGAAAAACTAATACACGAGATGAACCAGTGCCCAAAAGCAGTACAAGAACTTGATTCAGCATCGGACGATTAAGTATTGCTTTCTTTAATCTTTTAAAATCGAAGTCAAGCATGGCCGTCTTCTTTAGCTCGAACTACATGCTGAGGAAGAAAATAAAACAATAAAACAGCGATCAAAATCCCATGCGAAAGAAGTGACGTTAGTAGACCGGAATTAGCAAGCGAAAACGAAATTGTGCAAAAAAACGTCCCTGACAAGAAAAGAGGCTGGTTTCGAGAAAGTGAATCAAAAAACCAGCTAATTAAGCCCCAAATAAATGAAAAAAATAGCATGCCAAGGTAGCCAAAATGCATAAAAGAGTTTGAAAGAAAGTGAACATTGACATGAAAATCCTCTTTTCCAATAAAAGTATCACCAATCAACTTTGGGACGCCTCGATCGAATGGAAATTCATATGGAACGAATGGAGATAAAATCCCGTCACTTAAAAGCACTAAAGGGTGCGATGAAAAAAAATCATGATAGAAACCTGTTACAATGCCCGGAACCACAAATACTCTCCGAACAAAAATTGCCGAAAGCAGTGATGTGTCTATAAAAAAACCTACAAAAACAATAGCGGCAAGACTAAACGCAACTCCCATAGATAGAAAACGCGCAAAACTATTGCCTTTACGCTTCAATAGAGCGAATACTATTAAAATGAAAACAATTGAAAACAGAACAGATTTCATTCCAGAACATACAAAAATAAAAAACTGTCCAAATATTCCAAAAAAAATCAATAAGGGACGTTTATGGACCAATCCACAAATCAAGATTAAAGGATTAATCGCATTAGCTTGAGTACTAACCCAATACGATACAATTTTTGGTGAACTCTCAAGAAACGCGGCGAAAGATTTCCTAAGCGGGTAGACGTCAAGTAAATTCGGCATTGATAGTGATAAATGATTTGAAACAGAAAAATAAATCAACAAAAGCAGTAAAGAAAAGATCACGATAGACCAAAAAATCGGCGCAGATGTCGCTGGTTTCGAAACGGAAACTAAAGGAATATGACTCAAAATATGTAGAATCAGGATGCTACTGACTAAACTTAGTAACAAAACAGTTATTTCAAAGTTCGAAGTCAGCGAAGTACAGGGCGCAAAGGAAACCGCTGGAATGTAGACAATGAAATAAAAAATCCAGAGAAATGCCTGAGAAGGTCTATAGGTCTTCGTCGTTAGCCACAACGAAGGAAAACATGCCATGAAACCGAAAAAAAATCTCCCTAGAATATTAAACTCGTTCTTTGGATTAAAGTTTAAATAACGGTATGTCTCCGCTATATCATAAAAGTAAAACCAATTAATTAATAAAACGGAAGAAATAGTAGCCAACACGATAAGAATTCGGCTAAAAGAAGGCTTTGGAATTTCTATCGATTTGGTACTGATCATAAGCCGTAAGTATTCTAATAATTTTGCATCTAACGAGTGTAACGAATATCCGAACTTGAGGAGGATAGATGATGCCTCAAAGACACGCAACAAGAAAGTATTTATTGTTTCCCCAGTGGAAACAGCTTGTTATCATTCTTTTATTCCCGCTTATAATGGCTTTGCAGCTTAATTTACCGCCTCTTGAAAGACATCCTGGTTGGGATGCTTTTTGGGAAGATGCCAGGATTGTAAGTAAGCTGGCGTTTTTCCAACAGTCCTTCAAAGATGGCGAACTGCCCGTTCTGAATTCATATGTGAATCTTGGATGGAATATGGCCGGAGATCCTAAAGATCCTGCTTCCTGGGCTTCACCAACTAATCTCTTGCTGACCTGCCTGAGTCCCCAGCAGGTTGCACTTGCACAATGGATATTATTGCTTGCATTAGGAGGGGTAGGTACCTTCTTATTTCTAGGTCTATTTACCAGCAACTCTCTCATTAAGCTTTTCGGTGCTATGACTTTCATGTCACTTCCGTTATCGATAGAAAGCGAATTCATGTATTTCGAAGGATTTCTGGTATTCAATACCATTCCTCTTTTGCTTTTTTTAATACGACAGTGGCAATATAACATACGATCGACTTATTACGCAGCTCTGTTAATGATTGGCCTTATTTTTTCCTGGGCATATGGAAATGTTTACTGGCTTGTTATTATTCTGACTATTGTTCCAGCTTGGGCATTTTTCGTGAACTTTTTTGAGAGACAAAAATCATTCTTTCATGCCCTTCGCATGGCAGCTATGCTGACGTTAGTCGCACTTGCGATGGGGCTTTTCTATTTGGTCCCTTTATTTGTAAATTTATGGGAAGCAAAAAAAATTTGGCTGTCCATAACAGAGGCAAATATAGGTGTTCCGACAAATCCCCTCACTGCTCGCGGGTTTCTCGAATATTTTGTGAAATATAATTACGGTGCATTGTTCCGCCCCAATCAAAGTCAGGGAATGTTGCTATATTTACCATACGCATTTTTTATGACTCTAGGGGTGGGATTATTTCTTAAACGGCTAATCTTTCCCGAAAAGGGGCACTATTATTGGGCTGTCGTTTTTTTTATCGGCCTTAGCGGTATCCTTTTTTGTCATAGCATATTGTACTATTGCTTACCTGGCATTTCAGCGCAGGAAAGTGGTGCATCGTTTTTCAGGCATCAACTCAACTCAATTCCGTACTTGCTTTGCTTGGCTACTTTTATCGTTTTTTCGCAAATTCTTGACTATGCGTCATCTTGGAAATGGCCTCTGCTTGGTGTCATCCTTCTTCCTTCGGTGATCAACGACATTATGCTGTTTTGGGCATACATCCCATATCCGCACGAAGTTTTCGATATAATCAATTATGTTTCACACTCCCCTATTGCGCCCTTCGGAAGTTCAAATCGCTTTTCCATTCACATCCTTTCGAACATGTGGATTCTCTTGCCAATCATCAATGCAGGACTTCTGTGTCTCGCTTTTTGCTTAGGGGTGGAGCGAAGCAGCAAACGATTTTTTGGTAAATTCCAAACTATAACGGTGATCTTTGGAGTGGCCCTTGCCAGTCTCTTTAATGTCTCATTGCACAACGATCTGAGAATCTATCAGCAACAGTCCTGGCAGCAAATGACCAAGGACTCTTACAGGATCGAAACCTATTTTCAGAGAAAGAGTTGCATCGATGCCCTTATCTCCCGAAAAGACTTTAACTTCAGAACGCTTTATACCGGTGACTACTCAATAGATTCCGGTCGAAGCTATATGACCATGGCTGAGACCGAACTCAACACTGTTTTTAAGGAAAAGGCGCTTTTTTCACGAAGGCAGTTCGATCATCCCTATACCGGACTTATCCGCGGTGCATTCGGGGGAAAAATATGGAAGGGTAACTTCTGGCCCCCTAACGCACAATCAGTCGATGAATCACCCGCTCTGTTACGTCTGCTCGGTATTCGATGGGTTATTAGCGCGGACCGCCCACTCAATGGAGCACACTTTTTGCTGAAGGGATCTTGCGAAACCCCATTGAATACAAATGATCCGAATGGGGGTGGCAGCGGCAAGGTCTTGGTCTATGAGATTAAAGAACCCTCTAGTATTGCACGACTGTATCGGGAAAAAGAGAATCTTCCGAGGAATAAGATTTTTCAAAATATTTTCAATGCCAAGACATCTTCCTTTCTCGCAGAACAGGAGTCTACACAGCCACTGAATTTAAAAATCCTCAAAGAAACATCCAACTCATTTGTGGTTTCTGTTGATCCGGACATGGAAGGCCGGTTGGTAGTTTCAAACGTCTATCGCCGATTTTGGAATGCAAAAACATCTGAAGGCCTCCAACTTATTGTCGCCCATGCTTTTGGAGGACTTCTATCAGTTGATATGCCATTAGGAACTCAATCGGTAGAATTCTACTATCGACCTTACGATGTCTACCTTGGTATCTCGTTAACTATTATTGCTATATGTGTTTTTTTTTCCGTGTCTATTTTAATCAGAAGGTCATCCGAAGCCATTATTTAAGCTTATAAAATCTACGCACGACCTGAATCACATAATTTACGTCATCATCTGACATCTCAACATTCATTGGAAGTGAACATACCTCTTGCGAAAGAGTTTCAGTCTCCGGAAACCCGCGGTCGATAAGCTTCAGCGATTCATGGCGATAATAAGGTTTTCGGAACTGAACCAATACTTCAACGCCGTTTTGCTTTAGATAATTTGAAAAAGCATCTCCCAGCTTTGACCGCACTACGTAATTTTGATAGACGTGATCAAACTTTCTGTCTTCGAGTCTTTTATAATGAGGGATCATTAGGTCTGGAATATCGCAAAAAGCACTTCGATAACGTTCTGCGATAGCTTTCCTCCTGATAATCCAGTCGGGAAGATGCTTGAGTTTGACATCAAGCCAAGCAGCTTGAATGTTGTCCAAAAGGCACGTAAAACCGTGTCCGTGATATTCACCGGTCTTACGATCTTCACCATTATAACGCATTCTGCGGGCGAACAGTGCAACATCTGGATCGTTCGTGGTAATTGCACCACCATCACCGTATCCACCCAAGATCTTAAACGGGTAAAAACTCCAACACCCTGTCAATCCTATCGATCCCGCCTTTTTACCGTTTATACTCCCTCCAAGCGTTTGACAAGCATCTTCTACAACAATCAAATTCCACCTTTGCGCAATTTCCATCACACGTTCCATATCGGCCATGATCCCATTAAGGTGAACGGGCATAATCGCTTTAGTGCGAGGGGTGATTGCTTCTTCAATTTTTTCAACTTCGATATTAAAATCTTTTCCTACATCAACTAAAACAGGGGTTGCTCCAACATTAACGATAGCGGAAGCGCTGGCGACAAAGGTGTGTGCGGGAACAATGACTTCGTCGCCCTGACCGATTTTCGCCGCGCGAAGCGACAAATGAAGAGCGTCATAGCCACTATTTAGACCCACGGCATACTTTGTTCCGACAAATTTAGCCAAATTATCTTCAAAAGTCTTTAAGTGCCCTCGATCGATCAATTCACCCTTTTCCATAACGTCAAAGTAGACTTTATCGATCTCACTTTTAATCATTTGGTAGTTTTTACCGGGATTTACAAAA
>CAILAO010000343.1 GCA_903832105.1 uncultured Pseudomonadota bacterium
ATGATTTAGTAAAAGTAATCACTTTTAGCCAAGGAATAAACAAAAATGATTGGGGTTTTGAAGAAGAATCAATACTTGGCGCAAGCTTAGATCACAGGAATAAAACGGGTAAATAGTAAAGAACTCGCGACGGTATCCCGTCGCCTCCACGGCCTGGGGCGGTTGCTATAATTGGCTCAAGTAATCTTGCGCGCCATAAAAAAATCGAAGAATATGGATTCGCTTTGTCGGTTCTTCGATTCTGAAAATCAAGAGGTAATTACCGATCAGAGCTTTTCGATACCCTTTGCCTCTCAAATAGGAGTCATCGCACGCCACATAGATTTTGGGACGGGTCTTGAGGAGTGCATAACAGTCCTCTAGCTTGTCCAAGAACGCACATGCAGCGATGGGGTTGGCAAGTTCGCCAGTCATGTAATTCACAATACCATCTAAGTCCTGCTCAGCAAGTTCTGTAACATGCAGTCTATACATGATATTTTGCCCGTAGGGATTTCAAAGAGGCTGTCGCTTCTTTCGAGAGCCCCTGCGACACTTGCTGCTCGGCATCGGCAAGCTTGGCATAGACATCCAGCTTTGCCAGACTCTCTTCATATCGTTTCATGCTCATAATCACCATATCACCATAACCGTTTTTGGTAATGAAGATGGGGGCGTCCGACAAACGGCACTTTTCCGAGATCTTGGAGGTGTTTTTCAAATCCCTTATCGGTATGATCTGTGGCATAAATGTGACTCCTTAGTGTGGGATATTTGTACCATAATTATCCCACAACAACAAGAGGAAGATTTGTTTTGTTATATTTTCGAACGTCAGCGACCACCGAACCCATGAGCCGTAGGCGAATGAGGGTTCGGTGTGTCGCCGTTGTTAGCGTCTTTCCTTTGGCCAAAGTTGCCGTCCATGATTGTCGTCGTACATCGCCCTTACCGTATACTCGCCACTCGGTGAACGACGAATCGTCAGGCAGGTATGGTCTAGACCGCCCGCCCACACATAGCGCACAGCGTCTTTAAGAACATCGACTCGAATAATTCTCAGAGCTTCCAAATCGCTAGGAACATTTTTGATTGAAACATATCCAAAATCATTCGTGTAGGGGTGTTGTCTCAAAAGATCTTCGCTTCGCTCGATCCACAAGGGAATTTCTTTCTCTGTCAGCGAATTCATGAAACGCTTGCCTGCTCCCATTTGTCCGATCAAATCTCCGAAAAAGAGCCTTGGAAGCACAAAGAACACCAAGAAGCACAGAGAAGGAATGTGCCCAAACATCCGAGGGGTAATTTCTTTTTCCGATTCATTTCTTTTTCAGCTAACATTTAATGTTCCACGCGTGGCTTTTGCTGGGAACCTTGCCAGTGATGTGTAAAGCTTTGCTCTTTCTGATGGACAAAGCAAGCTGAATTTACGCATGGTTGCTATAAATTCGGGTTGGGAGTTGTCAAATAGTTGCTTGGATTGAGGACTCAAAGACATGAAGACGCAAAGACTCAAAAGCAAGACCCAGGACTGTAAAGACACTTTTAGTCTTGTAGTCTTTCCGTCTCTGCGTCCTTGGCCTCATATGGGCTGCAAAGGGACTGAAGCGACAGGAGGGACGGGAGGTTTTTGCATTCGCGTGGTTCGGTCCATTCGGATGCTAAAGTTTTAAAACTCTCAACGCTCAACGTTTAACTTTTAACTCTTAATTTTGTTCGGCGACTGCCGGAGGAGCGGGCTGGCCTATTTCTGCGGATGGCCGAGGGCGCGGAGATGGGAGAGGAGGGAGATCCCTGTGGCGGGATTCCAGATGAGGACGAGGGTAGAGGAGGGGGCAGGGGGGCAGGGTTCGAGGGTGAGGCGTCCTGCGCTCCAATCCAGATAAAGCCATCCTTCGGTTGTCCGGATCGAGCCTTTGGCGCGATAAAGACCGTCTCCAGCATCTGCGAAAAGAGCCTTCAGGCTGGCTGTGGTCACAGGCGTGTCAAAGGTGACGACCTCGCGTTCAAAGTTCGGATCTTTGCAGAGTCCGAAGGCAACATCCATCTGCTC
>CAILAO010000344.1 GCA_903832105.1 uncultured Pseudomonadota bacterium
ACAGGCCCTGATAACTTTTCTCTACATAGAAATCCGTCTTAGGCGTAACCTCTATATAGCCGCTTATCTTATCTAAATCTACGTCCTGGGTTAACTCAACTTCAATGATTGGAGTAATCCCGCTCATAGAAGGAGTGATTTTTTTAACTTCAAGCTCCCTGGATTCGGAAATTTTATCTGATGCATCCTTTGCCGCTTTCTTAAACAGCCACGGTATATGACGAATAGAATTATTAAAAAAGGAGACAATCCCCGGAGTGCGGCCCTGCCCTTTCTCAAGCACCGAAACAAGCATCAGCCCCACCCCAGCTAATAACTCATCTACTGCCGGACTGGCAAATTCCCATTTACTCTCGCAGAATGCCAAACAAGCAAACACTATGATTCCCGCGACACGTGCAGTTCTCGTACGAATCCGCTCAATCACTTTTTTCCCGATCGCCATGGTCGCCTCTTTTCTGTTTGTACCCTGCTATAGGATGCATATATATTACATCAGGGGGGGAGGAGGAACAAGATTAGAATCCGTATTTATACGGTTCTAATCATTTTTTGATTAGCCACGGTAGTTTCAGGCTAAGGGTTCTTAACCCTGTTCTGGCGGAGGCGATCTTTAGATGGGTCGTCGTAAACTGTTCCGTTTCGGCTTTGTTCCAGATCCGTGCAATCGCATCCAAATGGTGCGCATCGGATGAGAGAAGGATTGGGAGTCCCTGGATTTTGTCGGCCCAGTCTGCTTTTGCAGCAGGACAAGTCAATGCAACGGCATCAAACCTCTCATTACCGGAAATAACCCCTAATTGCGAAAAGATGCTGAATACCGGGCGGCCGATGTGAGAGGCAATGAACAGTCCGCCGAGTTCATGAATTTTGTTTCCGATCTCATAAACGGTTAATGAACATGGTGCGCTCAGCAAGCGCCATTCCATTGACTCGATTTCGTCATCCGCGTTGACAATGGGTTGATCACCAAAAATATGTGGTTGATTGATACGTTTGGAGAGTGCTGCATAAATAACTCTCGTCATCTGCTGTTCTTGGTCGCGGCCAATTATCTGTCCCCCTGTCACTCCGCATACAATACTCACAGCATTGAGTAAAAATACTCAAAGTATTGAGTAAAATCACTTGCATAGCTAAGTATGTTTTGGTAATCTATTTATATTTCCAAGGAGTATAAGGAGTTATGGCTTATCAAAGAAAGATTGTCGAGGAAGTCAAGAAGGGGATTGAAAAGGCGCCTAGGCTGATTCATGTCATCGTGGGTCCGCGTCAGGTGGGTAAAACCACGGCGATGCGCGACCTTTGCGAATCCGGATTGATTCCATACTATTGGGTTGCCGCAGACATGGCTCTGCCTATCGGCTCCGAGTGGCTGGAAAGCCACTGGCAAATGGCCGAAGCAGAAGCCAGGCAGAAGACAGGTCCTTTTCTGTTGGTCGTGGATGAAGTTCAAAAGGTCAGAGGATGGAGTGAGACCGTCAAACGGCTTTGGGACCGTTCGCGGGCTGAAAAGAGTCTCCTGCGTGTGGTGTTGCTGGGGTCATCCGCTTTACTGGTCCAAGCCGGGTTGACGGAGAGTCTGCATGGCCGTTTTTTCCTCCACCGGTGCATGCATTGGAGTTTCTCTGAAATGCAGGAGTCCTTTGGCTGGGATTTGAATAAGTGGCTCTACTTTGGTGGTTATCCAGGGGCTGCCGTTTTTTCTGATGATGAGCGGCAATGGCGGCAATATGTGGCGGATGCCATGGTGGAGACGGTTTTGGCACGTGATGTCTTTCAATTAGCAACGATCAGCAAACCCATTCTCATGCGGCATCTCTTCAGTCTGGCGGCTCGCTTCCCGGCTCAGATTCTTTCCTACAACAAGATGCTGGGGCAGCTTCTCGATGCGGGGAACACGACGACGCTTGCGCATTACCTGAAATTGCTTGAGGCCGCCTTTCTTGTTTCCGGATTGGAACTCTACTCGGCAGGGCATCTGCGGCGTCGCGGGAGCAGTCCAAAGCTTATCTTCTGGAATGCCGCGCTGATTCATGCGTTATCCGGTTACACCTATTCACAGATGCAGACGGACACGACATGGTATGGGCGTATCCTGGAAAATGCGGTTGGCGCGCATTTGCTGAATCATTTGCCGACGCCCGAGTGGTCCGTCACCTATTGGAGAGATGGAATAAAAGAGATGGATTTTGTGGTCACCCATGGACATCAAACGTGGGGCATCGAAGTGAAGAGCGGAACACCCCGAAACATGTCCGGGTTAGTCGCGTTCCGTAAAGCCTATCCAGACGCCAGGGTGCTTGTCATTGGTGCTGAAGGCATTGACCCAGAACGGTTTTTCTCTTGCTCGCCGGAACTGCTACTCTGCTAGCGCATTGTTCGAAAATCGGTTTGTTCCAACGTTCGACGTTGGATGTTGAATGTCCGACCTGTCCGCCGTAGGCATCGCGAAGGTGGATGTTCGTAATCCGCGCAATCCGTAGCTAAACGTTACAATTCAGTTTGTTCCCGCATGGCGGGTGGTTGACTCGCTCGCAGATCACGAGATAAAGAAGCGCTAATGTCATGTCATCCACTTTGTCTTTATCGAATTCCATGGCTGAAGAAGGAGCTCAGGCTGGAAAAGAGCATGTATGAAATTCTACAGTTTTTGAGCGTGTCAATCTTCGAAAAAACCTATATTATTGAGGCACTTTCCAAATCGGATCATGCCGAAATCAACGAACCCCCTTATTTACAAGGGGAATTATGGTAAAATCTTTGGGACAGTACTGATGATGAGGATTAAATTCACAGCGCAAATTCACAGATTAAATTAAGCAACTTAAATTAAGCAAACTTGAATGTCAAATAGCACTGTGATAACATTACACTAAACAAATTATTGAGGAGCGTTATCATGCGGTACATGATTTGGAATAATAAGGGTGGCGTCGGTAAAACATTTCTTTCCTATTTACTGGCATCTGAATATGCAAAGAGAAATCCTCAAAAGAAAATAATTGTGGCTGATTTGTGTCCGCAGGCAAATGTCTCTGAAATGCTTCTAGGCGGGAACGGAAAAGGAGAGAAGGCGCTTGATGATTTAACACAGATGGAGAAAACTATTGCTGGATATATTAAGGCACGGTATAACAAATCGCAAAGCGCAAAACTAGGTAATGAGACGGCTTTTTTTGTTAAGGTAAAGAGCTATAACGACAAAATGCCAGAAAACTTATTTTTGCTCCCAGGCGATGTAGATCTTGATATCTGTTCCTCGATTATTAATTACTTAGCACAGGCCCCGCAAGTCGGAGCTTGGAAACGTAGTCGCATTTTTCTTTCAGATCTAATTGAGTCTATGGAACAAGAACATTCTCCAGATAATGTCGTTTGTTTTATTGACTGTAATCCTAGTTTTGCCAACTATACAGAAATGTCGGTTATGTCCGCAAATAGATTGATTATTCCCTGCACAGCGGATTCAGCATCAGTCCGGGGTATTCAAAATCTTTTCAGGGTCATTTACGGGTTGAATATTAGGCAATACACAAAGGCAGAAAAACTCGACGAGAACGTTTTTTACACATTTTCCAAAAATGCGCAAGAAAACAATGTTGTTCTTCCTAAGGTGCATTTAATTGTTCAAAATAAATCAAGAAGTTTAGATCTGTCCGCCACTACGGCCTATCGTGCGCACATTGCTGAAATCAAGAAATTAATTGATGACGCCTGTCTAAAGAGTCCAGAAATATTTACCAATAACACAAGCAGAATTATTAATGTCAAAGACGGTAATACGCTAGCGGCTATCGCAAATCACACAGGACTTCCGTTATCTGCTATTGAACATAAAAAATATTCTATTTACGGAAAGAATACACAGGCCAATGAATCGCAAATAGGTGCCCTGCTTGTTCAGATCCAGCAATGTGTTGATGTTTTATGATTTTATGAAAAAAAGGATTTCGAAACAACGCTCGATTACCATAGGTGACAAACTATTTAATCGTGTTGTTGCCATACTTGATCAGGCTCGCAACAATGTTGTCAGGGCAGTCAATACGAATATGGTCGTTGACTATTGGATGATTGGGCGTGAAATTGTTCTGGAAGTTCAGGAAGGTAAGGGGCGCGCCGAGTACGGAGAGCAAGTCCTTAGTGATTTATCGTCTCGCTTGAAAAAAAAATACGGCGATGGTTTTTCCTCGACCAACTTGAGATATTTCAGGACTTTTTTTAAAGTGTATGCTGATCGGTTGCAAATTCAGCACCCAACGGGTGCTAAATCTCCTGAGGTAAAGATTCAGCACCCATTGGTTTCTCAAAGTGTGTCCTCTTGTGCTTGAGATTCTGTAACATCAGATAAAGTTAATCGAAGTGAATCTAAGCGCAACTCACGATCAGCGAGTTTTTCTTGTCGTGCAAGCCACCTCTGGAGCTTCTCTGGATCACTTTCGATGTCAAGACTCTCTCGATACTGAGTTGCCTCAGCAGTTTCCGTCCAATGGATAACTGCGAGTGGCTCGGTCTGGCTAAGCCGATCCACTTCCGTGCGTACGTCTTTGAGAGAGACACGAAAGAATTCTTTGCGTGAATTGACTTTGTTAATTTGCATAGCTAGAAAACGTTTTTGGAGTTTGTGTTCCAATACCGGAGCGTTATCGCTCTTGATCCAAGCATGAACATCGAAGTCAAAAGGAACGCTAGCGTCTCCGAGTTCGTCAATGCGTTCTTGCGGGTTGGGACGACGCGTTTGGCCGATCTTGTAGACACCTTCACCTAATGTGCCAACGTTAGAGATAATGTAAACGGTTCCAGTTTTGGTTTGCTGGGCGATCGTGAGTTTCTTCTCTGTGGCAGCAGCTAGGTCTAGTCGAAGAGCCTCGTTAGATTGCTGCATTTCGGCAATTTTGCGTTCCCACATTTCCTTATCTTGTGCCGTCGCTTGCTCGAATGCAAGTCGTGCAGTAGCGAGTTCACGTTCTTTCCCTTCGAGAGCTTTCTTTGTGAGTTCCTCTTCCTTTGCCGCTTGACGTATCTGCTGTTCGTACTCCCTGCGGGCTTTCTCTTCATCGCGCATGCGCGATTTGATCTCGCGCTGCTCCTCAAGTTGTCTGCGGACGAGTTCCTGTACGACGACAGCCCATTTCAATTCGTCAAGTCGAGCGTTTAGGTAAGTATCAAGAATACGGGCCTCTCGGAATGCTTTTCCGTTTAGATTGACGAGGCTGAATGAGTCGCGAATCTCTTGCTCTAAAATGCCATAATTGTCTCGTTTCACTCTTGTGAGTATGGCATCTACTCGGCCATTGAAAGCATCAATTACAAAGCGGATTGCGGTCTCCCTACGGTTTGCCTCAACGTACTCACAGGTTGCAGCTTCGCCTTGCTCTACCATGCGGCGGGATTGCGCCCTAGCTGACTTGAGGGATTCGCCAGCTGAGGTGTAGCCAAACTCAGCAGCTAAGTTATCCAGTAGGCTATGCGTAGGAACAATGTATCTGTCGCCGTAGCCTTCGATGATGTTACGCATGGCCTCAGTGGCACGTTCGAGGAGTTGCTTGTCGCGTAGTGCATCATAGGCCTCGCCAGCGATCTCTCTTGCCCTTTTTTCGGAATCCGCGACGATTAGACCAGCATCACGCGTGGCTTGATTGAGGCGTGCATCAGCCTGCTCATAGATTGTCTTAGCCATTTCAGTTGCCTTAACACGTTCGTTTTCTGCGGCTGAGCGGGACTGCTCAAGGAGAGACTGGGCCTGTGCGCGTAACGCGGTTGCTTCTGATATTGCGGTATCGAGCGTCTGTCTAACCTCGACTTCAGCATTGCGAAGGGAAGCGAAATGACGTAGGGAATCAAGCTCCGTCATGGCCTTTGTTAGTTGTGCTTGGGAATCTCCCATAATCTGGCTAGCTGCTGCCTCATAATGTCGGCGGACTCTATCTGCCTCTACGCGCATGTCAGCAACTTGCTGGGCAATAAGTTTTTGAGCCTCGTCGAGTGACTGCTCGGTTTCGGTCCGCACGCGGGTAATTTCTTGTTTGGCGGCGGCGACCTCGTTTTGGCGCTGGGCAACAAGGCTTGTCAGATTCCTGGTTTTTAAAATGAATACAATAAGGGCTACAAGAAGACCTGCACAGACAATGGCGAGGAATATGCTCATAAAATTCTCCAGTATATTGGGCTTAGTTAAAATTTGGGTTTAGTGCTGCGCATTGAGTTGCAAGATCAGTGCGAAGCCGTTGTGCCGTTTCGAAGGTTGCGTTGAAGTCTCTGATGACGAATGCATCCTGTGGTTTTAGGTCTGCAACAGTCAACGGCGTGATGTGGTCAAAATCTCCTGTTTTGCGGGATGTTCTGAGGTCGCCGCGATGAGGCATACTCAAAATCGAATCAGATGGGTCAATCATGTTGAAGTTAATGGAGGTGATGACATCTCGGGAAATGGCGACAGAAAGGAACTGCCTCTCAACGGCCTGGCCAGTAGTTGTGTCCAAAGTCTCTGCTGAGGAAGAGATCAGGAGAGTCTCGATCGGAAGGAGGGCGAAGAGTTCGCGGGCCACGCGCAAAACGCAGCTACATATATAGTCCTGATAGATTTCTACAAAACGGGATTTAGAGATGGCCTTGACGGAAACCTTTCCTGATGCGGTTAGAAACTTTTGTTCCGCAGGAATTGCTTGTCGTCCGTGAGTCCTGAGCATGACTTCGAGAAGGCGCGGATTGTGGCTGGTGATTTGAAAAGAGGATCCGATACCATCTAGCTCAGAAAATGGGTTTAGTTTTTCGACCGCCTCGATGTAGGCATCGGAGTCGCTGTTGAGAATTCGGCGGGCAAGGCTCAACATTTTTGACCATTCTGCATAATCAGCATTGTAGGACTCCAGGCATTCCTGATACTCACGTTCGTCCTGCTGTTTTGCGAGTTCAATGGAAACTTCGGCATTTTTGACCATGGTCAGAATGGCGAGGCGTTGACGGGTTTTGAGTTCGTTATACCTCTGGCGACAAGGTGGGACGGGGGGCAGGGTTGCAGTGATGGATAGCCAGTCCATCGCATCGGTTTGCTCTTTGTGGAGAGAAAGTAGTACGTCGAGGGAGTTCTCATAAGTCTCGACCTCTAGTCGAGCCTGTTCGAGATTTGAGAGTTTTGCTGCCTCTTTAAGTTGACGTTGAAGTTCGCGTTGACGGCTCTTGGCTTCGCGCAGATGCAACCCGCCGATTGCTTGCATCGTGCGCATAGTAGCTTTTTGTATCATAGTAGCATCTCGGTTTGGCGAACGTTAACGCGAGGTCTGATTCTAAGTCAAACTAACCAAACATGTTCTCAGTGTTGCTGTTTTTGTCCCAATATTCAAGTCAAAAACATGTTTTCTCTCAAAGCGTTTAGAATTGGATTTTGCTATATGACGCTGCCGAGGCACGCAATGAGCTAAGATTGCATCAACAAGCTATGGCAACTCCAGTAGAATGGGCTTGTTTGGGGTGTTAGACTTTTGATAAGGTTAATGCACGTTGAAAATAAGAGGTGATAAGCAAAAGATAGTCACTGAAAAATTTCAATCCGACAGGTAAAAAATGGTAAGCAAGAAGCACGTTTATGAGATTATTGGGTTAAACGGGAAAAACAAATGGAATAGGTTCTTTAATCTTTCCATGATGTTTTTGATTCTTATTAACATTGTCCTTCTTTTTATCTCAACACTTGACGTTCAAAAGGAAGTCCAACAGTGGTTAAATAATGCAGAAATACTGATCGGCATTATTTTCTCTGTGGAGTATGTTTTGCGATTTTGGACGGCGAATTATGTTTATCCTGAACGGTCATGGTTAAGAGCTCGCCTTTGCTATATTAAGTCGCCGATGGCGGTGATTGATTTGCTTTCTATACTGCCGATTTACTTGCCTTTCCTATTACCTGCAAACTTCGCAAGTGTTCGTGCGCTTCGGATTATTCGTATTTTCAGGATCATCAAATTGAATCGATATACAGATGCCTTTGCATCTGTGGCAAATGTTTTTAAACTGAAAGCGAAACAACTGACGGTCTCGTTCCTACTCGTAGGTTTGTTAATGCTGATTTCGTCTTTGTTAATATACGGGGCTGAGCACGAGATGCAACCGGATAAGTTTGCAAATGCTTTTTCCGGGCTTTGGTGGGCGGTGGCCACGTTGACGACAGTAGGCTATGGGGATATATATCCTGTTACTGCTTTAGGGAAAATACTATCATCAATCATTGCAATGTTAGGTATTGGAATGGTTGCTGTACCGACAGGCATTATCAGTGCTGGGTTTATGGAATCAATGGACAATAAGGAAAAAGAAAAAAAACAGGACCCCTTCACGTATTGTCCTCATTGTGGGAAAAAACTGTTGGAGCATGGGGAGAAATAATATGGCAGTTATGAAAAAACAAGTTAATAAAGCACGAGTGGCAGAGCTGACGCGTCAGCTCTTGATTGAGCTGGGCGAAGATCCTGACCGCGAAGGGTTGAAGGGAACGCCGAAGCGTGTAGCGGAATCGCTGGCCTTCCTGACCAGCGGTTATCGGCAGACACCGAAGCAGGTCGTGAATGGCGCGGTCTTCCAGTCGCATACGAATCACATGATCATTGTGCGCGATATTGAAATCTATAGTTTGTGCGAACATCACATGCTGCCCTTTTATGGGCGCTGTCATGTGGGCTACATTGCTAAGGACAAGGTTATTGGCGTAAGTAAGATTGCGCGCATCGTGGATTGCTTTTCGCGCCGCTTGCAGATTCAAGAGCGTTTGACGGAACAGCTTGCCCAGTCGATTATGAAAGAGGTCGATGCCGAGGGCGTGGGTGTCGTGATGGAGTGCCGTCACCTCTGCATGATGATGCGCGGTGTGGGCAAGCAGAACTCCGTCATGACGACCTCAG
>CAILAO010000345.1 GCA_903832105.1 uncultured Pseudomonadota bacterium
CTGGGAATGCAGGAAGGTGAAGCTATCGTTTCACCGATGGTTACACGCGCCATTGAACGAGCACAGAAAAGAGTTGAAGAGCATAATTTTTCAATTCGAAAACATCTCCTTGAATATGACGATGTGATGAACCAACAGCGCCAAGTTATCTATGGCAAAAGACGCGCAATTCTTGAGGGTAGAGGTTCTCTTGACTTTTTTAGTAACGTAATTGGTCAATACGCGGATAACGTCGTTGATAAATATTCCCCAGAATCAACAAACACCGACCGCTGGCACTTGGATAAAATTGCGAATGATGCACAAGCTGAATTTGGAATGCCAGTCAGGCTTTCGTCTATTGATCAAACAAAAACAATGGTTTCTGAAATAGTAGATGCCATCATTAGTCAGGTTACTGAAGCTTATAACGAAAAATGTCGTTTAATTGGCGAAGACTATATGAAGAAGATTGAATCTTACATTCATCTGCAAGTCATTGATACGGCTTGGAAAGATCATCTTCTCGGCATGGACACGCTTAAAGACAGCGTAAGCCTTCGCGGTTATGGGCAACGTGACCCCCTTCAGGAATACAAAAAGGAAGCCTTTAGATTATTCGCCAGTATGATGGCAAGAATCGAGGATGACACCGTTTTAGCACTTGTTAGAATGCCTCCACCAAAAATTACTGTTGAAGAACCAAAACCCGTTGAGGAAAATAAAGATCAGTTGGTTTACCATCACCCAAACACAGCAACAGCTGGTCCTCCAATCAGTGGAGACAGCCTCAAACCAAAACAACTCGACGAAGATAAGTTAATTTATCACGGGTCGAGATCGGCTCCAGCCGAGAAACAGCCAAATCCGCAACCATTCAAACGAAATCAGGAAAAGGTTGGTCGAAATGATCCTTGTCCGTGCGGTTCTGGCAAAAAGTTTAAAAAGTGTCATGGAGCAACAGGGCTTCAGGCTGAAACCTAAGGGGCATCTATGAATCGCATTCTTGAATTTTCCCAATCTCAAGAATCTATTGTTGTGCCACGCATTCTCATTCGAGTTCATAAGGCTATCGACGAGAACTTCCCGGCTGCAGTTGCTCCCCCAAGACAGTTCTCCAAAACTATTTTTTCTGAGGAAGAGGAAGAAACCGCTATTCAACACTCTTCGGGAGAGAAAAATGATGTCAAGGAAGAACCAAAAAAGACCATTCCATTACCTCCGTCAATCCATGTTGATACAAAAGCTGCTCCAAAGTCCCCTCTAAAGGCAACTGAAACACCCGTTTCTTCGCGAAATACCGGACCATCATCTGCCCTTTCTGCGCCCCCTTCCGGTCAAAAAATATCAATGCCCATTTCTTCTTTGTCTCCCAAAAACCAGAAAAGTCTTTCTGCAATTAAATCTGGAATGACATTTGCGGATATGGGTCCTATTTCAAAATATAACAATTTGGAGGAAATGGAATCACGCTTAAAGCTGGGTCCCGACTGGACTACGAGGATTGCCATTTTGGTCTTTTTAGCGGGGCTTTCTTCGCTAGTATACTTGTATTTTCGTTAAGCCAGATTCCTATTTTGTAAGGCTTTCACCCAAAAGAATTTCTTTTTTCTCGTGGACTTCTTTTGGACGGAATCTTTCTTTTGTCTCCTGATCTATCGCAATAACAACCGTTGAACCCAACATAAATGTCCCTAGTTCTTGTCCAACCGAAATAATTTTTTCTTCCGGAAAAATCCATTCTTTCATTGTGGGAGACGCGCGTAAACCGTAATTGTTTGAAAAAAATTCTGGAATGATCGGAGTCACCATGCGACCAACACCAAAAGCACCAACCATCACAACATACCCAATGCCGCCAAAAGAAAACCTAAATTTAAATACAATTCTCTCGTTCTGTGTGTAAAGACCAATAACACGATTTGAAAAATAGTTGTTCACCGGCCACAAAGTTCCAGGAATATATCTGAAACTTTCAATGTGCCCTGAAAATGGGGCGTGCACTCGATGGTAGTTTTTTGGCGACAGATAAATCGTCGAAACCCAAGCGGGGCTGAACACGCCCATTTTCTTCTCACCGAAAATAAATTCATTAACAGAATAAGTAATTCCTTTTGCCTGAATGACTTCGCCATGAGAGACTGATGATGAATGTATAAGTAATCCATCTGCGGCAGAACAAAAGTGACCTTCCGTCATTCGAAGTCCTGACTTCAGGCGTCGCGTGAAAAGATCCTCCAAGCTTTCATACGAGGAGAGATCTTTTTCTGCTTCTTTCATGTTGATTTTGAAATGAAACACAAAAGATTTCAGGAGCATTCTAACAAGAAATCGCGGTGCTTTAATCTTGGAAATGCGGCCTATTAGGTAACTGCTAAGATTCTTTGGGACGATAAGTAGCATAAAAAAGCGCAACTGAAATCCCCTTATGTATCAAAACATTACAAGTTTCCTGGTGGCAAGTCTCGGTTCCGAGAGTTCCATATAACGACCATTGTTCCTCACACTATATATATGCTTTTAGCTTCTATTAAAAACATAAAATACTTCACTTTTTTATTTGGTATTCGCAAGTTATATTACGAGGGCAAAAAAGCAATTCTTCCATACTTTTGTGCTACAAAGAGCACAGTCCATTAGAAAGTTGTTGCATTCATGCCACAGTGCTTTATGACACACCATTCTATCAAAGCGACCGAAAACATAGTATATCTGTTTGACATCAACATGTTACTCGATTTTTTGTCCCCACATCTTTTTTGGCACACATTTTGTATATAGAACACTATGAGAAAGTTGTAGGAGGGGAACTTATATGAAGCCAATAATTGAAGCTCAAAAACCAACTGATTTTCAACAATTTTTTAATCGCCCACTTGCTGACAGAACCGTTAGAGTGTTGGCAAATTCTATCTTCCGACACCTGCAAAACGAAGGCTGTCAACCAAAGGATATTATTTCTGTTTCGACTCAGCTTCTTTCACTTGTCACGTCGCAATTGAAGAAGAACAATTCTTAGAGGTTTTACTAAAAGTCCCAATTTCCTCCGCGTTATACCTCACATCACGCACACTGCGGGTTCGTTGGTTCTCTGGTTTTTGTTTGTGTGTGTTCCTGAAGAAATTCCTCGCCCAACTCGGTTGTGTCTCGTCGGGCGCGCGCTCAGCTTCCGTACATCTCGATAATCTCTTGTTTGGATTTGCCCAGGATATTGTATTTCTTCCCAACTTTTTTAAACGCATCGAGTGCGCGATCTAAATGGTTGATTTCGTGCGCGGCGCTAATTTGAGTCCTGATGCGAGCTTGTCCTTGTGGGACTACAGGAAAGAAGAATCCAACCGCGTATATACCTTCTTGGAAAAGATCTCTAGAAATATCCTGAGACAACTTTGCATTAAAAAGCATGACTGGAATAATTGGGGTATCCCCCTCTTTGAGGACAAATCCAGCTTCTGTAAGTCCTTTTCGCCAGTACTCTGCATTACGCTCAAGCTTATCACGACGTTCAGTTGTTTTTGTGAGGATCTCTAAAACACGAAGAACACCAGCAACAATAACCGGAGCCATCGCATTTGAAAACAAATATGGACGCGCCTTCTGCCGACATAGTTCGACAATTTCACGTCGTCCGGAAACACAGCCGCCGGAAGCTCCTCCTAACGCTTTACCAAAGGTCGTTGTGATAATATCAACTTTACCCATGACCCCGCATTTTTCGTGAACTCCGCGGCCCGTTTTGCCAATAAAACCAGATGAGTGAGACTCATCAGTAAATACCATCGCACCATACTTCTCGCCAAGAGCGACGATTTCGCCCATTTTTGCCGTATCGCCATCCATGGAAAAGACGCCGTCGGTGATCACCACTTTGCGACGTTTATCCGCGTGAAGCTGCAATTTCTCCTCTAAATGCTCCATGTTCGAATGTTTAAACGTATCGTGTTGCGCTTTACAAAGCCTTATTCCATCGATAATGGACGCGTGAACAAGACGGTCCGAAATCATGATGTCTCGCTCATCGAGAATCGCTTCAAAGACACCTGCGTTGGCATCCATACATGATGGAAATAAAATCGTGTCTTCCGTTCCAAGAAACTCTGTCACCTTTTCTTCAAGTTTTTTGTGAATATCTTGGGTGCCACATATAAAACGAACCGAAGACATTCCATAACCACGAGTTTCCAAACCTTCATGGGCTGCCTTTATAACCTCTGGATGGCTAGAAAGTCCGAGATAATTATTAGCACACATATTAATCGCTTTTTTTAACGACGAACCAAAGGGAAATTCGACCTCAATATCCGCGCCCTGTGGAGCGTGGATGAGGCGTTCTTGCTTGAAAAGACCTGCGGTTTTTAGGGCATTCAAATCACGTTGATAGTCGCTTCGTGTCGTTTCCGAATAAGACATGCGATTCTCCTTAGTTATTTCAAATTCTTCATCTCAAAAGTCTTCTGCTATATCAAAATACTTTTTGTCCATTTAAACGAGAGGTATCTCTATTTAACGTACTGACGAACTAGAGCGCAAATGCTAACAACTGTGTCAAACGCCTTTGGGGTCGCCTTGTCATCTGGTATTTGGATCTTGTATTTATTCTCAAGAAATCGTTTGAGCGATACCATGGAAAAAGAATCCACGATACCTCCAGAAATCAACGGTGTTTCAACCCCGACTTCCTGTTCTTCATCCTCAAGGTACTCATTTTTCACATAGTTCAATACGGTTTTTTGCATTTCATCCATGGCTATCTCTCCCTTTTTTCTTCATTAATCATTTTCTAATGTTGAAGTATCACCAATTTCTTCGCCCCATTCTTTTGCTTTAAGAAGTCGTCGCATGATTTTCCCAGAACGTGTTTTGGGAAGCGATGGAGTAAACTCTATCTGCTGAGGCATTGCAAGTGGTGAAAGTTTTTTTCGAATAAAATTCATAATCTCTA
>CAILAO010000346.1 GCA_903832105.1 uncultured Pseudomonadota bacterium
CGTTGGTCTAGAACTCTTAAGGACTCTCCGACTAGAAAGGGTAAGGTCTAGTCTTCACTTTTGGCGTGACAGTGATGGACCCGAAGTTGATTGGATCGTTAAAATAGGACAAAAAATGATTCCTGTTGAAGTTAAGTGGAGCAAAAGCCCTAAAGAAAGTGATGTAAAGCACCTTAACATTTTTCTTGATGAATATAAAGCAGCCGAAGGTTTTGTTGTGTGTCGATGCTCTCAAGCATACCAGATTTCTGATAGAATTACGGCTATTCCTTGGAATGATCTTCGAAAGATTATCAGTTAAGGCTGATAATAATTACTAATCATAAATAGATACGCTAAAAAAGAACCTGAAAAAGGCATTTTTTTCTTGATCCGTGGTCCGCGCTTGGTCCGAATTCGTACCAAAAAACGAGTTTTTCAAAAAACAAATCCCAATCATTTTGCTGACGGCATGCCTCTTCAAACTTGGCACGCATCTTGACCTATAGAAGTTGCGTTTACCCTGCAGTGACTCACGACTGGCAACATCAAGGGAGGAATTAAGACGGGCCATTGACAAAAAGCCCACATTGAAGTCGAGATTTTTAGGGAATAATCCTCACGCAGATGGAGCTTATCGAGAAACTCGCCGCTCTTATTGCTCCGCCATATGTACACATGACCAGATATTTCGGGGCATTATCCTCGCATAGTAAACTCCGGCGTCGGATCATCCTGAAGCCCGGTGTCAAAAAGGGGGTTGTGACCGAACTTGGATTACCTAAACGCAAATCAAAAGTATTTACGTCAGGATGGCCTTAAAATATTACAATCTTCTCACGAAAAATGATCCTTTGAGAGACAAGGGGTTTCGAATTTTGGGGTACTCCCAGATTTAAAAGATTGTTCTTGTGTTTGTTCCATGGTAAAGGGCCCGGTTGTTTCTGACGCTTTGTTAAGGACAAAAGTGGTACATTAACTATGAAAAAAATTAAAAAACTTCGTAGTAAAACCGACCGGAAACTAGAGGCTGAGCGGCATAAAACGGACAAATGCCTAAGAAAAGCAAGAAGGTCAAAAAAGATTCAAACGAGATAATCCGTTTGAGTCGGCTTGCCGCCGATAGAAATCGTGACCGTAAACGTGCGAATGTAGATTCCAATAAAACAAAACACCGACATAGCTTAACTTGTACCCAAACCTCACGGTTGGACGATCAAAGTTTGGTTCTCGATCGCGACCTGACTGACAATGCCCAGAATATAGAGCGAGAAAAAGAAGATAGAGTACACGCGAAGGAACGCTTTCAGAAACGATTGATCGCATCGGCTCTCCTCGATAATGAGCGCTGGGAAACGGACACTAGCCTCCTCAATGAACGTGTCAGCACCGACTTGAAGATCGAACAAGATTCTATCGCTCTTGTTACGAGAGATCAGTTTCTCGCGATTGTAAGTCACGACTTAAGGGGGTCGCTCAGTGCTGTTATGATGAGCGCTGCTTTGATGCGAAGATACTTTTTAAACAGTGAGGGTGATGAAGGTAGTTTTCTTGAATACCTAGAAATAATCGACCGGAATGCCGCAAATATGGACCGGATGATAAGTGATCTGCTTGACGTAGAGCGAATGGTAAATGGAAAAATGTTTATTAAGCCTGAAAGTTGCGACATCGGCGCTTTTTTGCGCGAAGGTAAAGATCTATTTGTTGCTGTCGCTGAAAGCAAGTCAATTTCTATGACAAATCACACATGCCCGGAGTCGATATTCGCCGATTTTGATCACGACAGAGCTCTTCAGGTATTATGCAACTTGATCGGAAATGCACTGAAGTTCACACCCAAAGGAGGGACTATTAAGGTTTCGGCACAGAAAAAAGTCACCGAAATCGAAATTTCGGTGACCGACAACGGACCGGGAATTCCCGAAGATAAAAGAGCCATAATTTTTGAGAAATACGTTCGGCTTCAAAATAGCGATCGTAGTGGGCTGGGCCTAGGTCTTTTTATTTCCAAGGGGATCGTTGAGGCCCATAAGGGACGCATCTGGGTCACCTCAGACGTCGGAAAAGGAAGTACTTTCACTTTCACACTTCCAGTAATTGGATTGCATCAAAGTTCGCACAATAAATGCTCAAGTAAACTCTTCTCCAAAATTGAAAACATTGCAGCTGAGAGCATCGAGGATCATTGCTAGGAAGGTCGCGTGAATAAGACCTGCGATGCGAGTTCTACCATCTTCCCGAGCCGACTGATGAGGAGGTTA
>CAILAO010000347.1 GCA_903832105.1 uncultured Pseudomonadota bacterium
CTGGAGTTCTTCTCTGGAAATTTCGCAGTCTTTGATGATTTGGGACATAAGACCTTTTCCGATGGTTTCACCGCTATGGACGGGTACGACGGTACATCTTCCATCATGGTGTCTTAGAAAATGGTGGCTGCCTTTTATTCTGATTACCTCGAATCCGGCTTTCTTCAATGCCTTTATCAAGGCTTTGCCAGTGAGGGCTGGAAGGTTGCTCATACGGAAACTGCCAGGCGTTGGACGCCTATGAATTCGTTTTCAGACACATCTTCCTCGACTTCAAGGCAAAGTTCTATTGCCTCCTTTGTCCTTTCCATCAGCTTGTCCAAGGATTTCGCCTGCGTATGGCATCCTCTCAGAGATGGAACTGTAGCGACAAAATATCCGTCCTCATCTTTTTCTATTATCACATTGAATGATTTGGTCATTGCATTTTCTCCATTTTTTATAGTATACACGCAATTCTTGTCCCTATCAAGAAATATCATTTGAGTGCGAACGCCCTTCCATCATCCACCCCGCGGATGCGGGGTTGGATGCATGGAATTGTTCGGTCACCTGTAGATTTCTTTTCTATGTCCGACTGCAACCACAAACACGATCAGCAAGTCATCCTTGATGGAGTAGAGAATCCGATAGTTACCTTGTCGTAAACGGTACTGCTCAAGACCAGAGAGCTTCTTCGATTGAGGTGGCCGTGGATTGTCGGCCAATGATTCTATTGCCAAGGTGATTCTCTGAAGGTCTTTCTTAGGGATTGACTCGAAATCCTTTGGGACGCTTTTCTTGAGCTCGATTCTATATTTTCCCATTCCGTTTTAGCTCCTTTAGGGTGGATTCAAACGAAATAGTAGGTTCATGTGCTCTTTTTTTGAAGATTTCCAAATCTTCCAGATCCTCGTGCAGGGCCGTAGATACAGCTTCGTTAACTAATTCAGATACGCTTCGCGAGGTTTCGGCAGATTTCATCCGCAACACGCGGTGAAGAGATATGTCGAAATATACTGTTGCACGTTTAACTGCGACGTTCATATTGGTTCTCCTTTTTCTCATAGCAACATAGCGTTATAACGTTATAATGTCAAATCATCATCTGACCGAACGCTCTGGCATCTCCTACGGCTGAAAGCCGTTAGGAGAATCTAAATGGTTATAATTCATTATTTTTTTTATATTATTCTTCATTTTTATATCATTTATACTTGGCATGCGGTTCATTGAAAAGTCATCTGAATCCTTATCAAGTTTTGCTTGATTACACGCGTTACAAGAAAGAACTATATTGTCGAATGTATCTGCTCCGCCTGCTGACACTGGGATTACATGGTCCAAAACAGCCCGTTGCTCTTCCTTAAGATTCCTTTGCTTTTGTAATGTGGTTATACGTCCACAATAGTGACAACAAGATTTGAATAAAGTGAAAATGATCGCTTGTTTTTCTTTGTAATTCAAGTTTTTCCAGTTATTTCTTGCCCATTCAATTATGGATGTATTGTTACTATCATTTAAATTAAAATTATTTGTTAATAAATCTTTTGTAAAACTA
>CAILAO010000348.1 GCA_903832105.1 uncultured Pseudomonadota bacterium
GGAGAAAAACCCTCTTGACCAGATTGATCTGTTTTCAACAAATGAATTGTTTGGTAATGCGCTTGAAAAGGATGAGCTACAGAAGGTATCGGAATACTACAGCCACCATGATGGCTGGACAAACCGACTGATACAGGGCGACAGCCACCTCGTGATGGCGAGCCTGCTGGAGCGAGAGGGGATGGCTGGGCAGGTGCAGATGATCTACATCGACCCGCCCTACGGCATCAAGTACAACAGCAACTGGCAGATGAAACTCAACGACCGCAATGTCAAGGACGGTAGCGACGAGCATCTGACAGGGGAGCCGGAGATGATCAAGGCTTTCCGCGATACCTGGGAACTCGGCATTCACAGCTACCTCAGCTACCTGCGTGACCGGCTGCTGATAGCCCGTGAACTGCTGACAGAGAGCGGATCATGCTTTGTGCAGATTTCCGATGAAAATGTGCATTTGGTGAGGTGCCTGATGGATGAGGTGTTTGGGAGTGAGAATTTCGTAAATCAAATCAATTATCAAAAAACAAGTGCACAAACGACGGCAAAAGGGTTGCCACCAGTATCCGACTATATTTTATGGTATTGTAAACAAAAAAACGCTTTAAAATTCAGGCAACTCTTTGTCGATAAAGAGGTTGATGGTGATGTGAATTACAAATTCATCGAATATCCTGATGGTACAAGAGAAGGATTAAACAATCAACAAGTTGTTTCGAAACAAAAATCAGGCCAGGGAAAGATATTTCGTTTAAGTGAGCTGACAAGTCAAACAGGAAGCAATTCCACTCAATTTCAGTTTGAATTTGAAGGGAAATTGTTTAGTCCAAAAGGTTCAAGAGGCTGGTCCACTTCTAAAACAGGTTTAGATCGGCTTAAGCAACTTGGCAGATTAGCTGCTCCGGCTTCTATTCTATGCTATGTTAGATATTTCCAGGATTTTCCTGTCAGGCCTTTAACTGACTATTGGCAAGACACAGGTACTGGTGGTTTCGCTGATGAAAAATTATATGTTGTTCAGTCGGGGAGTAAGGCAATTCAGCGTTGCATCCTCATGACCACGGATCCCGGTGATCTTGTGCTTGACCCGACCTGTGGAAGCGGAACAACGGCCTATGTTGCTGAGCAGTGGGGAAGGCGGTGGATAACTATCGATACCAGCCGTATCGCGCTCAATATTGCCAAAACCCGTTTCATGACAGCTACCTTTTCCTACTACCACCTTTACAGTGATGTTGACGTGCAATTAGCAGAGAAGGATGGCAAGATAAAAAAAAGTGTTACCGATAAGCCGGAGAGCGAAAAATCCAACGACATTCGTCAGGGGTTTGTTTCTGAAGAGGTCCCGCATATTACCCTGAAATCTCTTGCCAATGACGAACCGCCCTCAACAGAAACTCTCTACGACAAACCGCTCGAAGATAAAAAGAAGCTTCGTGTCTGTGGGCCCTTCACGGTTGAGACTTTGCAGAACTACGAACCGGTCAGCCCCGATGCAGTGACGGAAACAGCTGCTGAAACCGAAGTGATGGCCGGGTTTGAAGAGCGGGTTTTCGACCATCTGAAATCTGCTGGGGTGAAAAACGGCATCAAGAACGAGCAGGCTGTCTTTATCCGCATTGAGCGTCTTGTCAGCGCTACGCTTCACGCGGAAGGATTCTACCTGACATCAGAAGGCGAAAAGAAAGCCTATTTCCATATAGGTCCGAAATTCGGCACCGTAAGTAAACAGTCTGTCAACGAAGCTGTCAAGGAGTGCCGTCAGCGAGGTGACGCAAACTGGCTTATCATACTCGGATTCAGCTTTGAAAGCGATATTGTCAATGTACCCAGACCACTAGTATGGGTACCTTTGAGGTTACCAAAGCCCGTATGCACGATGACCTCATGCAGGACGGCCTAATGAAAAAAGACAAAAAAGCCGGTTCATTCATCACCATCGGCGAGCCGGACATCAAGCTCCATAAAACTGGCAACGAAGCCACCGTTGAAATCTGTGGTCTTGACATCTACGACCCAATAAAGGATGAAGTAAAAGCCCGTAGCGTTGCAGACATTGCCTACTGGATGGTTGACGACGACTATGACGGCAGCAACTTCGTTGTCAAACAGCTCTTTTTCTGCGGAGGCAACCACGACGAATTCACCCAGTGGAAAAAAGGCCTCAGCGACCTCGCCCGCACCAAAACCAAACGCAACGCCGAAAAAACCCTAAAAATTGAAATAGACGACGAAGCCTTCGACCGCCTCTACGGCTTCATTTCACACCCAATATCGATAAAGCAAGGTCAGAAAATCGCCGTTCGAGTCATCAGTCAATTTGGCGAGGAGAGTATGAAGGTGATGGGAATTTGATATATATTATGCTGTTTGTAGGAATTTGCTTTAGTAATTTTATTTGTTCTTTTTTGACTCCAAAATACACTATTAACCATATTGATATTTTATTACTATGGCAAATGAAAAACTGATTGAAAATACAAATATTATTTCTTCAGCTATTTTTGAAGAGTATAAATCTTTAAAAGCAGAAATATTTGAGCGATTAAAAAGTGGACAAAATATAATAAATGTTAAGATGACATTTACTTTATCTATTATTGGGTTTCTTGGCATTTTACAGAAAACATTATTTGATGGTGCTTCGCGTGGTTTGCCATTTACATTTGAATCAATTGTGACGATTACTTATTTGATCGGTGCAGTTGTGACTGTTTGTTTTAGTCTTATGTATGTTGGTGATGATATTATGATTGGGCAATTAGCTTTTTATATAAACAATCAACTTAGGCCAAAAATAGAAAGATTGATATCTTCAAATTTAAATATAGAAATGCCATTATGGGAATGGGAAGAATTTAAGATTAAACGGCAGTTGACAAATAAGAAAGTCAGTAATATTGTTTCTTCAGCAAGATATATCTCTTCTCTCCTCCCTTCTATTTTATTTATTTTTGCATATATAATTTATAGGTTTAAAAATTATGCTCTAACATATGAGTATAAACTTA
>CAILAO010000349.1 GCA_903832105.1 uncultured Pseudomonadota bacterium
AGCAAGTCCCAAAGAAGGACCGGAACAACCGCCCTGCATCAGCCTCACTCTGAGGGCGGAGGTAATATCCTGAAAGTCCTATAAAGCGTACACTATTTGGTATCCACTCCCAAGTACTTCAAGAGCAGCCTGTCTCTGGCCACTGATTCGGTGGACCATCGATAGCTGCCCATGACAGTCTGTACCTTTGTGGTTTCAATGCAGTCGAACCAATCCAGGATCTGAGCGAGAGAGCGTTGCGCAAGCCAGTTTTCCAATTTCTTTTCGAGCTTGATAAGTGATTTGGTTTTTTCGGGTTCTTTTTGTCTGAGCTTGGCCTCTACGTCCTTTATTTTTTTCGTCAGGAAACAATGATAGCCCAGCGATACAAATTGTGTGAATTGTCTTCCACGCAGATTGTCCGGGTACCATGTGCGCGGCCTGGCACCGTCGAGCCTCCCCTTTTGCACGGCAAAGAGTTCTTCGATTTTTTCTCGCAACCGATAGTTTTCAAGTGCTGTAAATGTGTCCATAGCCTGATTGCTGACAAGGGCGAAATAGCCAAAGTACTTCTTTGCTTCGGTAATGGCCTCGTCGTTGAACCCCACCTTCAGCTTTCCCCCACGCCCCTTTCTGGAACAGGGTAAGTACTTATCTATTTTCTTTTGCGCTGATTCGGTGAACTCAATTTTTCCTCCTTCTATTTGCGCCTTCAGTTCAAGCAGGTCCTTGCGGAAGGCGAGTTCTTTCTTAGCTTCGTTGTCGGGGGAATAGTAAACATGCACATACAGACGGCGCGAGATCGTTTCTTTTTCACCGGCGACCTTGTCGTTGCGTGATCGCTGGCGTGCCCGGCTAAACTGGTGCATTCTGAGCGAAGTTGCTCCGTAGATTGACGGGTCGAACGGACAAGTGCTTGACATACCCGCCAGCGTTTCATGGAGCACATCAACTGTCTCGCGGACCCAGATAATATTTGGATCAACTAGGGTCAGAAACTTCACATTGCGCAAGGCGAATTCCATCATGTTCTTCTGGCTGTAGTAGCCGTTATCGGTGACGATCAGAGGTTTTTCAAGATTGAGACACTTGAGTTGTGCCAGAGTGTTTTCAATGGATATAACATCCGGAATATTACCGGGTTGCTTAGCGAAGGCCATCGGTTCGCGATCCTTCACGGAATATAAGGTCAAAAGCTTGACCGTATTGAGTCCGTCGCCATCCTTGTTGAACCCCTGCCGTGCCTCCGACTGATTTTCAGAGTAGGTCGAGATGGTGGTAGAGTCAAACGCCAGCACAGGAGATTCTCCCAGGCGTGCCGCCCGAGCTGAAAAATAGCACTGAACGCCTTCTTCATTGCGACCCACATCTTTAAACAAATCACCATACACATCTTCGGTGATCGCTTCACAATAGGGAAGGGGGTGCATCACCTGCCAACTCTCAAGGCGCGGGAGCGTGTTGCCACCGGAACCGATCCAGTAGCGTGCGATAGAAAGCATCTTTGACGCATCGCCCTTGCTGAATGAAGCACGTACATCATCATCAATGCCGGAAACCTTGCCAACCCATTCCAGGATGTCCGTAAGGCCGGTATGCTGACGTGTTGCATCGGCAATGACTCCTTCGCCTTTGTGTTTTTTCGGTCGAGTCAGCACAATTTCTTGTGTTCCAGACTTGATTTTTCCCTTGAGCTTCTGACTGACCGTATAGGACTTTCTGGTCTTTTCATCGTAGGCCGTAATCCGTTCATAGACGTAAATATTGCCATTCGGACGCATTTCACGCCGTTCCCCGACGTGAGTTTTTCCTGTTATTGGTTTAGCCATGGAATAAACTCCCCTTAAAATGTACGTATAAATATAATACGTACACTCAAAAAAGGCAAGAAAAAAGCACGGTATTTCAACTAAACCGTGCTTATAAAGTTGTTTTTTTGGCTTAAAGTGTGCGCTTTATCCGATTTTCAGGCTAAGTACCCAAGCATAAATATTCAAACATTTCAGTGACTAAATTTAATTTCATACTTTGAGCCGAAATCTCGGAGTATTTGATCAAGGTTCGTCTTCAGCTTTTCGAAAGAGAGATACGCAGAAAAAGGCATCCACTCGTACTTGATTTTTCTCCATAGGATCTCGATTATGTTAAGTTCAGGGGAATAAGGGGGTAAGAACCTTACGAAGAGACCGCAGGTCGACCAGCGTCTGAGATTACCAATGAACTCTTTACTCTTGTGCACGGGGGAGTTATCCAAAATCACGAAAGTCTTCTTGGTAAGATTTCGGCTGAATTCATTGAAGCAAGCCACTGCAATAGCTGTATTGACGCTCCCTTGGACAACGAATGGCGTGAGATCATTTTGTTTATTCATAAAGCCAAGCACATTAAGGCGAGTACTTTTTGACGCCGGTACTTCAATATTCTTGCCTGTTGGTTGCCAGGCATAAGGGATGGACGGATCAAGAGAAAATCCCGCCTCATCAAAATAGACGAGATCGATTTCTCCTTGAAGTTGTCGTTGTGCCAGTATCTGTATCTTCTGCTGAGCCTCCCTAAATTCAAGCTCATTTCGTTTAGATTTTATGGATTTACGAATTCGCTTCCATTTAAGGTTTGCCCTTTTGAGAATGCGCTTAATTGTCCACCCACTGACATGTTTAGCTTTTTCAGCTTCCAGGATGGCTTGAATCTTGATTATAGAGCGTGGTTCTTTTTCAATAAGGTCTTTGATAAAGGCTTCATCTTCTACGGATAGACTGCGAGGACGACCACTTCGAGATTTGTCGTAAAAGCCACTAATCCCCAAGCTTTCCCAATTATCGATCACCAAGGAAACAGCCTGTCTGGTTACATCCAAAATATATGCAATTTCCTGAAGATGATACCCACGGTGGCTTAGCAGTATCATCTGAGCACGCATACGGATTTGAGATAATGTATGATAACGGTGCATTGCTTCAAGAGTGCTTACCTCAACATCTGACAAGGAAGAAAGCTGTTTCATAAAAGCCCCCTACTGATTAATTGTGACCATAAAAACAGAGACGCTTTGGGTACATAATATTATATGTGTGCTGCTTTTGTTATAAAATTTATGCTTAGGTACTTATGTGGAGCGATGGCTCAAAGCACCTCTGCAACTAAAGGACGGGACGCTGAGGGACC
>CAILAO010000350.1 GCA_903832105.1 uncultured Pseudomonadota bacterium
CGATGAAGGTAAAGAGTGCATCATTGAAATAGCTTCAATGCTTTCTAAGCTTAGTCAAAGCTAAAGTCTTCAGAGAAAAGATCACGTTTAAGCCTCAAGAGTAAGCAGAAGTCGATGTCTACGATTTTAAATTGAGTATACACCTTAGCCATTCTCCATGTTGCTTCGTTAAAGCGCGAGGAATATCCGGGGGCAGGGTATAAATTTCCCGTCAGCAGCAAAAAACCCAATTGCGAACGGTTTATAACGCTCTGATATCAAAGAGCATTCTGTTTTTTGGTAAAAATCTTTAAGTTTTTTCACACGTTTGCCGATAAGGGGACGAAGCGGGTCGTGATTTAGATGGCCAAACTCTCGGAGGAGAAAACATGCCAAAGAACTATAGAATGGAACTGATTGCTTACGCTTTTCTAACCGCCCTTATCTCTATCGCGTTCATTTCCTGTAAGGAGGCATCTTTTTCTGGTGCTGGAAATAATACTCGAAAGGCGGATACTGGGAAAACTGGAAAGAATTCAATCAACGGAGAGCCGGCTGTCAACAGCCTTGGCAACGGCCCAGGCGAGCCAGTTAGTGGTTCTGGTACCGGTAGTGGCTCGGGTACAGGTACAGGCGCTGGTACAGGCAGTATCAGTTCAGGAGAAGACTCGTGTAAAAATTCGACGCGTTGGAATATCGTATTAGCCTTCGATAACAGCAATTCTCAGGCCAATACTGATCCAAATTTAGTGCGTCGTGTTGGTGGTCTCAACTTTGTTCAGGCATTTATGAATCAGGTCAATCAAAGGCCGGGGCTTCGCGCTGATTTTGCAGTAGTATCTTTCGCCAGCAATGCAAAAAGAGTTGGCGGTTGGGTCACGATGTCGAACAGCACGATTGGCACCATCAATCAGAACATCACGAATGGCACATATACACCCAACACAGCGGTGAGTGACGTTCTTGGGGGGCTCTTGGGAGGACTCGGAAGCCTCATTTCCGGTCTTATTGGCGGCGATGGGTTAGGTGGAACAAGATATTCGCCACCGCTTGGAGAAGCCGCAAGACTCTTCCAAGAAAATGGCACTGGTGCCAGCGCGCCTAATCAACGAAACTATGTCGTTTTTTGCACCGACGGCGCTCCCAATCTCAGCGAATTTATCGCTAATCCTATGCACACGAATGATGGGCGGACAGGCACCTACCCCGGTCCACTGGAAACTGAGCAGGATATTCAAAACGCAACCAATAATCTCGTCAATAACTCAGGCGCCGCTATCATTGTCTTAGCCACCGGAGAACGTATTGGCGACAAGCATCTCTTCGAGTCAAAAGGCATTGTTGACTCTGGAGTTGACGATGTCAATGCTGAGAGAATCGCTCAAAACACAGCTCAACCGGATCCTTCGCGCGCAATAAAACCGGGGCACATCGGGAGCTATCGCCGCGCTCTCAACGCCGATCAAACGAGACAATCTTGGGACGAATTATTCAATGACATTGTTCCGTGTAATTAGGTTTTGCCGAAAAAGTCCCTTTTTCGGCAAAATCGTATCCCGAGGGAGTCGAAGGCGACCGTGGGGATCTCGACATAACAGATTGAAATCACGAGATCCCCAAGA
>CAILAO010000351.1 GCA_903832105.1 uncultured Pseudomonadota bacterium
AACAACCAAACCATCACGGTAATTCATTTCTCTCAGTTGCTGTCTCATCTTCGTACAATCATTACTAAGAGTTAGAAAAACACCTTTATCTAGTAAATCGAAAACGGGGACATGTGAGGGAAGAGTATGGGTGACAAGAAATGACTTGCCAGTCTGCCTTGGGCCTAATAAAAAGACTGATTTGTTACTCGTTATCTCGTTGATATTTATAATTCTTTCTATATTTTTGATCGGCAAATCTGTTCCCCGACATATATGATAATTGGCAGGTATATGGCATTAATCATGATTATAGAACGAAATGCGCTCTTAAGCTATGGGAATTTGATCGAGGTTCTTACCTAAAAGACGAACCCGAATCTGGGCCAGTATGTCACTTCGCATCAGGGCCTACATAATGGGCTGTTTTTCGCTCTAATCTTGAGAATAATGGGTTAGACAAAAATGGGATCGATTCGCAAAACGTGTAACACGTATCTATTATATCACCCTAATTCTCTTGATTTAATCCAGAAAAAAAACATTTTCTAAAGTTTTTGCCAAATCTTACCGATTCACCAACATAGAAAGAAATCCATATCCGGGGGGAACATCATGCGCATCATACTTTTTAATAAAATTTTCTGGTTACTAACATTTTTCATTTTAAGTTGTGGAGAACAAACGCATTTTTCCGGAAGTTCGTCAGAGAGAACCAGAAAAGAAAAGAAATTGAAGAGCGATAATGCGAGTTCGAGCGAGATCTCGGGCGAAGTTCAAAGTGGGAGGAGCAATGTTGAAGAAGTTGACACACCAAGTGATATTCCAAAAAATCCTGAGGTAGATATTAAACAATCCCTCTTTGCAAAAGAATTGTTTTCATTTGGACTTAATGTTTCATCGGAAATTCTGTCCCTATCTTTCTCCGAAAATTCATCAACTCCTGTTGGGCTTCATGCTTTAACATATCCACCCTCTCTCGTATGGCAAACTGATCTGCAAGATATCGGCAAAAAATTTACCGGATCTCTTTACATCGGGGTTAAGGACAATCCACAGCAGCAGTTTAATTATGAGCTGTCTGTCTTACCACCTCAGACTGAAAAGCTCGCGTGTTCATATAGTCCCGAACCTGTCATCGGAGATATCCAACCTGTCGAAATGTGGCATTGGAAAGGCGTTACAGAGTCCGATGGCAGTCGATATTACATTACTTACTCTTCTCCGGTCGCCGGAGATCTTGATTCTGACGGTAATGTCGAAATCGTATCTATCCCTTCGACAAATGCTTACTCCTATGTCAACGGTCCGATCATCGTTTTGTCGTCAAAGACTGGCCAAGTCCTTTGGGATTCGTACAATGTCCAGGATCCAAATAAAAAAATCGGCGCTGAGGTTTCGACAACGCCCGCTATTGCCGATCTTGATAATGACGGATACGCGGAGATCATTGCTGTGACAAAGCATAGTACCGATTCACGCTCGATGATCATCGTCAGCTACAAAACAAAATCCATACTTGTGACTCAACCTATAACCTGCGGTCACTACTGCATGCCGGCCGTCGCCGACATTGACAACGATGGTCATGCTGAAATTGTCGTAGGTAATATGATTTTCAACAGTGACGGCTCAGCAAGGGCGATAATCAACCCTCTTACAGCGTTCGGTATCCATACAACCACCTTAGCTGACCTTGTCCCGTCATCTCCAGGCTTGGAGATCATTCAAGGTTCACAAGTCTTTTCTAATCTAGGAACTTTGCTATGGAAAGGAACCTGTTTAGGATATTCTGCAGTATCAGATATCAATAAAGATGGCTCACAGGAGCTCGTTTGCATAGGAGGGGGAACTGTTTATACGTACTCAAACAGCGGCAAACTTCTCTGGTCTCAGATGATCCCTATTAATCCAGCTAACGGTGCCGGTCCCTACGGTGGTGGCGCACCCAATATTGGAGACTTTAATGGAGATGGAAATTTCGAGATTGGAACGGCAGGTGGTGACTATTATGTCGTGTTCAGTCATGACGGCACAATCCTGTGGAAAAGCGTTACGACCGATCGATCTTCGTGGTCAACTGGCTCAACCATTTTTGACTTCAACGGAGACGGCAAAGTCGAAGTTATCTACAACGATGAACAAAAACTCCGAATCTATGACGGCTCTACGGGAGTGGTTTTATGGGAAACAGCGAACATTTCGGGGACCCTTTGGGAATATCCTTTGATTCTAAATATTGATGAAACGCCTTCAGTGGAAATTGTCGTTTCAGCTCCGGGAATGTACTCAGGGACGGGTGGTGTACGAGCTTTTCGGGATCCTTCAAATAGGTGGGTATCCTCACGTAAAGTTTGGAATCAGTACAGCTACTACCCTGAACTTGTCAATGAAAACCTGTCTGCTACCAACAGTCCGTCTGTGCCAGCTTCTGGTTTTAGAGTAAACTCTCAAGGAAGCCTCAAGGTCGGAGATAAAATTCTGATCCCGGATATCTCTGCCATTACTCCCTTATTTCCCGACGAATCCTCTGATCTTTCTTCATCCCCAGGACTCACGTTTTTGCTCACAAATATCGGTGAAGCCGACGCACCCAAAGGAACAAACATAAAGCTTCAACTCGTCAACTCAGAGAGCAAATTGATCGCCGAAACGTTGTTTACAGAAGGACTCGAAGCTGGACGCGCAGCATCGTTCAAGTTCAGCTTCAGTGAACCATTAAAAGACATCGGACCGTATTTTTTACGTATAGACAAACCAATAGACGGCTCACTCTCGGCGTCGTTTCGTGAATGCAATCTCGAAAACAATATTGTTCAGTTTAGTCTAACCGCGCTGAGTCGCCAGTGATTCTTCTGAGAACCGGAAAGTACGGATTTTTCATCTTCGCTGAAGCTCCACCACTATCGGCAGGTGATCTGATACACCTGGGCGACCGATCGCTACAAATCCAATTGGATAACCATCTTTATCCAATTGAGAATCAATATCCCTAATGACACGAATCGATTTGTGGTCGACGCGCCAGGGGCTTTTTCCTTGCTCTCCCAAATTTGACGAAAGAAGAATGATGTCCAAAAATGACCAACTTTTTCTGGGTCTAAAGTACTGAGTCCCTATGCAGTTGGAACACCCGATTCGATGCGACACGAGCCAACCCTTCTCATTAAGGTTTTTGAAAATTTCATAACGCTCATCTTCTTCTTTAGTAGTGTTAAAATCACCACCCACAACAACCATTCTGTCCTTTGGGACTCGATTGGCCACTTCTTGTAAAAAATCTAATACATCCGCACGCAATGCCCTTGGATTATAAGGGGCAGGAAGGTGAACTCCAAAAACCGTTAAAAGCTCTTTTGAAGGTAGTTCAACTGTCACCTCCAAAATTCCCCGAAGATCCTTTGTTTTTTTCTTTCGATCCTTGGAAGGAATGGCATGAAGCGTTGGACCTTGAACAACCTGAAGGCGGGTTATAATGCCTATGTCAATCCCTCTCGGATCAGTCCCTTCGACGAGTATTGCTGGCTGATACTGTCCTTTCTGCAGGTAGTCTTTTCTCAAAGTTTCGAGAATGTCTTTATTTTCAACTTCCTGCAAAACCATGAGATCGGCGCCTTGGCCATCTTTATCGCCTAAAATGACCTTGGCAACTCTTTTAAGTTTTTCTTTGACGGCATCTTCTGACCAATCAAAGAGCTCACACTCCTTCCTTGCCTTGGTCTTTCGAAGCGCACGGCAATACTCCTGATGCTCAAGAGACTTCTTCTTTTGCTTTGGAAGGAAAGCGTAATCATCCTTCCCCTCATCATGCGTCGCATCAAAAAGATTTTCCACGTTGTAACTCATGATGACCAGACGATCCCGACCATTTTTCTCTCCACCGCTTTTCGCCCAAAGTCCTTCCGTTCCGAAAAAAACGATACTTGCGAGACCCATGATAACGTTCAGATAAAAATTCATAGCACCCTCCCGTGATGAATCTTTGTGCAGCCTACAGCATGATGATCTTCAGTGACATGGGCATCTCAACCTGACCTATCTCGATTTTTCCTGGAGCTTGACCGAGACCTAATCGGGGATTGACCAGGGCAAATGCTTGACCTTAAGGCAGTCCAAAATATATAATGGAGTTCGGTGGTTAAACCCGCTCCTCTCGGGGGACTTGCATTTGACGACACGAACGCTTACAGCGAAGCCTGAACCGCTTAAGGTAAAGCTAACGGAAGATGGCCTTCACGTTGTCGATACCATCCTTTGGCTTGACTCTCATTCTTGTGGTGAACTGTCTTTTTTTTCTTCCGCAACTAAAACAATTAAAACCCAGGGTCCTCAGGTTATCGCAACTGAGGAAACAATAAAAATCTTGGAGGCTTTTCAGAAGAAGCCTAATGCCCTCGTGTGTCAGTATAACCGCCCATTTTCAATCGGCCGGCTAAAAATGGAGCTTTTGCCATCAGGTAGCGTTCTGGGTGGTGCATCATTATTCGTCGAGAAGGATTCAACCCGCTTTCTCTATGCTCCGTGTGTTCAATCCCAAAAAATTCCTTCCATCAGACAAATGCAGCTTAAAAAAGCTACGACGTTGATTCTTCAAACATGTCATCCCGATCCCATGATCACGCTACCCAACCGAAAGAAGGAAAAAGAGCGTCTTTTAGAAGCCGTCGCTAGGTCTGTATCGTCTGGAAAGTACCCTTTGATTTTTTGCCCTCCTGTAGGCATCGCCCAAGAGATCACCGAACTACTTACTGAACAAGGGTTTCCCGTGTCTGTCCATGATCACATATTTCGTATCAATCGCGTTTATGAAAGTTTTGGCGCCAAGCTTGGAAACTACACCAAGTTCTCCCTGCGCTACACTAAGCGAAAGGTCGTTATTTTTCATCTTCCCGAAGGCTCAGATAGGATGTCTCTCAAGCGCCCATTGCCAGAGGGGCCTATTTTCTACGTCGAAGAGAGTTCGACGCCATCGAATCCGCCCACTGCTTTTCGGGATGTCGCAGAGCGCTTCTTCGTGAATCAAACCGTCAGCGGTTCAGAACTCAAGGAAATCATCACAACGGTGAATCCAAAGGAAGTCTATTTCTTCGGTCCATACGCAAAAAGATACTCAGAAGAATTGAAGGGTGTTTGTAGTTCAGTAAAACCCCTCTTTTGCAATGACCAGCCAACTCTTTTGTAGTTTTTTTTGATTTTATTGTTAAGATTTTTCTGCGCGACGCGCAGAGTAAGCTTACCCCCCTCAGCCACCACCGGTGCAATCACCGATAAGCCCAGACAAGTCATCTTCCCCCATAAGAGGATCCTCTTCAAGATCTGTGGAAGTATCCGTGTCTGTGGTTGTATTGGTCTTTGTAGATGTATTCGTCGATGTGCCTGTTGAAGTACTTGTAGGCTTTATAACCGAGCCGTTGCCGCAAAGATCAAAAAACTTCTGAGGAAGTTCGTTGATGCTTAAAACTTTTTTTGCCTCCACCACGGCACCGGTTCTATCAATGATCATGAATAAAGGAATACCTTGAAGGTTCACTCCAAAGGCATTGGTAAGATTACTATGTGAGGTTCTTAATTCATAAGAACGCTGAGCTACAAAGATCGTGCTTCCAACGGTGCTTTTCCAATCGGAAAGTTCTTGATTTGGAACAAGAGTCGCAAATTGGCATTTCGTGTTGAATAAACTAGTAAAAGAACTGTCCATGCTAAAGTCTTTCGCATCCTTTACACAAGAACTGCAACTAACAGCCGATAAATCGAGCACGAGATAATTCGCCTGATTAAAGAGAGCTGAAAGTTTGAAAGAGCTTCCATCATCCCTAAATAAATCAAAGTTTTGTTCTTGTTTTAAGGTAGTACCAGTTCCCGCAGCGGCCGTCTGACTTGTTAAGCCGCCATTAATGACTGACGACTGTCCTACGATCTGGCCAGGATTTTGTTTCTTGGAATTTAGATTTTTCCCGGGAACTTCAACAGAATCACTAGACCCGCCGGAAGTACATGACATGATTCCCAT
>CAILAO010000352.1 GCA_903832105.1 uncultured Pseudomonadota bacterium
AACTTCTACGAGAGATACGACGAAGTGTGGCTGATCAAGTAAAAGTTTTCCGAAAGAGATCACGTTTAAGTCAATAAGATTATGACAATGATTAAGTCTAAGTCTTTCAAGGATTTTAGCCTTAACCCAGTGTCATTTGGGTGTGTACTCAATTTAAAATCGTAGACATCGACTTCTGCTTACTCTTGAGGCATAAACGTGATCTTTTCTCTAAAACCTTAGCTTTTTCAGCAAAATCGTGTCCCGAGGGAGCCGAAGGCCACCGTCGGGATCTCGTGATATCAATATGTTATGTTGAGATCCCATCGCTTCGCTCGGGATACGACTCTGCTGAAAACACTTTTTCAGCAGAGTCTAATTAACACTTTCGAAAAAAGATCCGTATTTGTCTTTTGTTTCAACATGTTAGTGAACTCTTTAGTGAGGGGGCTTACGCTGAATCATTCAAAATAAGCTATAATTTCATTTGGAGGACATATTTTCTCTAGTCATATGAGGGAGATCCTCAGGACACATTTACATGGGAGCAACATAGGGATGTGGAACGAAATTGGATTTAATCTACAACATGGAAATGCGTACATCATAGCAATGATTGTTATTTCTTTCTTGTCACTCACGATCATTTTCGAGAGAACGATGATGCTGCAATTCGTGTTTCATATTGATTTCAAAAAATTCACGAAAAACCTTAAAAAAATGCTTGCGGCCGATGATTACAATCGCGCGATGAATTATTGCAAACACACCGCACATACGTCGCTCCCCCTCATCGCATTGCGCGCTCTAGAGGCCGCTGAAACTGATCCTACAAAGGTTCGCGGTACTATCGAAGAAGAAACTATCGATTTTCTGCCGAAGATTGAAGTTCGCCTCAATGTTTTACCAGCTTTTGCTATTGCCGTCTTGTTAATCGGCATTCTCGGAACAGTAGATAGTCTGTGGAATACATTCCATTCTATCGACATTCTTGACACGGTGAAAAAACAAGCGGCGATAGGACAGAACGTTGCTAGTTCTTTGACTCCCACTGCCATGGGACTTATTGCTTGCTTGATTATTCTCTTTTGTCACCAGCTTATACGGGGCATGGCTATTAAATTGGCAGAAAAAATTCACTATGGCGTTACAGTTCTTCACAATGTGCTTGTTCCCCAGGAAGTAAGTAGCTACATGCCAGTTATGGAGACAACGGCCCCAATCGAGTCGTTTACGAGTAGTAACGCGGAACCATCAACTCCGGCTGCGCCACCAGCAGCCACCAAAAAAGAAGAGGTTGCACATAATGGCACCTTCGACGACGCTTCAGTCGAAGATATTAAAGACGAAGAAGAGATTATTTAATCATTTTTGGGAATGGCCAACGATCACCATTGCGGTTTTCGGTATCGTTGTAATTCTTTTTTTCTCATTAAATGTTGTGTCTCTTCCTGGTAAATATGGGATCGTGCAATCGGAACTGCCGCTTGTTTCGATTCCCTTTCCTGATCCTGGATTTCATGATTTCGAAGAATCGCCAGTTCAAAGCCTCGAAAAAACTACCCCTGTCGTAGCAATTTCAACAAGCTCTTTTTATTTTGGGGACCTGCTTGCATTTTCTGAAGACGTTTTGGAGTCAAGAAATAAGTTTTCGATTCCCCATAAAGATGGTGAGCCACAGTTAAAGACGCTCATTGAAACTATGAATACCTGGTTGTCAAGGAGAACGGACCATACAAAGAAAAAAATAGAAAATGGCGGAATTGTTGTCTTTATTCCAAGCGGAGAAATACCAATGCCTATCGTCATTCAAGTCATCGCGGGATTAAAATATTCAGGACTTTTTGAGCGTGTTGTTTTAGCTGGTGGATTGAAATAATGAACAAAAAGCGTTTTTCAGACATCTCAATTGAGAACATTCAAAATCGACTGCAGACTCCTTTCGGTATTTTCCCCTATCCGGCTGCAATAAGTTTTGTTTTTACACTAGTTATCGCTCAATATCTTTGTCTCAATATAAATAATCGTGTTGGAAGCCGCGCCGACATTATCGCTTTTCCTTCTGAAATAGAATCCGAAGGATCCGTGTGGCTTTCTATTACTCATGAGAATCAAAATATTTTTGTTTCCACTGACGACAAAAAGGTTTTTCAGTGGTCCATTCAAACCGACAGTCTTGTCGAGCTTCAAGAATTTGTGGCGTATCTTAAAAAGAGAAGGCAAGAAAGAATATATTCTGCTGGGTTACTAAACGAAGCTATTTCAAATCAGCTGATCGTTGTTCTCGCAATTGATCAGAAGCTTAAATATTCGCATATCCGCCCCATTCTCTATGCCCTCGCTGAGGCTGGTATCAATCAATATGCCTTTGAAACAAGTTTAGCTCTGACTGATCCTCGTTTGGAGAAGATCACATTTAAACGTTAAACGGAAAGACACTTCGGTGGCACCTAAGAAAAAAAGTGAAAAAACATCAATTTTCGTCGAGCTATTACAAAATGGCAACCCTGTGACGCGTTTTTGTCACCCCCTTGCGAAGCGAAAATCAATTTTTCTTAGCTCCCAACAACATTCGCCTTTATCGATTCCATTTTACCCTCTGTCATCCGAAATAAGAGTCTTCGAAATATCAAAGGGTCAAGCCCTGTTTCACACCGATGATATCCTCTGGGAAGGCTTTCTTACAAGCAACGGGTTTCCTATTGATTTTTCAAAAACTTATACTCAACGCGGCCCAATTCCCTTAAGAAAAGGCGACTTCGGAAGTCTTTCGTATAAAGATCTTCGTCTTATTTTTAGAGTTGGATTTAAGCACCGCACACATATTCCTAGCTCATTCCGATTCAAGAAGGAACGGGGGAAGTTGCTGTCTTTGTTAGTTGGTGAAAAGATTGATTTTATGACTTTAGCGCTTGGCCTATTTCTCGCCGCCCTCACGGTTGCTTGTTTTGTCTTTTGGCTTATGTTTTATTCCACTTTTTCTCTCCCGAAAAAAATCTCTGATCTGTCTTCGTCTTTTGTGATTCCATTTGTTTCCGGTGAGCACATACAGCGCGCTCCCGAGGCGCTTCAGGACAATTTGGATAGGACAAATTTATTATCATCAATTGTTCAATACTACTTATCCTTCAGTGCCATGATTACAGGATCTTCTGAATTCGATGAACAGTTTCTATTTCCTACTTCCATAGATCTTTATGATAATCTTTATAGGAAGGTCGAATCGCAGAAAGAAGCAAAAATCGCCGCTCAGATAGCAGTTGATCAGGAGCAGCTGCGCAGACAAGGAGCTGCCGTTATCTCCGTCCCTTCAGTGGTTGGAGAAAGCATCAAAGGAACTTCGCTTAGGCTTCTTGACAAAACCTCCCTTCTTCATAAAAGTCTCGATTATAGTTTGAAACATCGTAAGGAAATTTCGGCGCTTTTTCCCAAAGATCCATCCTATGATTACTCAAAATACAAAGATATGGGAATTGCCGAAAATGCCTTACTGTACCTTGGAAAAATCAAACCCTGGGAGCCCACGGATATTGAGTACGTTATTTTCAAGGAAACAAACCAGCTAGCCGTAAAAGCAAAATTTTCCCACAAAAGACGCCTAAAAAACAGATCTTCGAAAGATTTCTTAACTCGAGATTCCTATAACCCACCCATAGCAATTCCCACTGGAGCAAAATTTGTCTCTTTTCTTGAGTATGAAAAGTTCCCTAAGACTGACGAAAAAATAAATGGCCTCCACGGATCCACGTTTGGTGAATCTGAAAAGAAAATCGAAGAACCCCTTGTTGGTGAGATTGAACCTCATCTTATCGAAACGACAATTAAAAAGTATCGCTACGAACTACAGTTGTGTTTCGAATTGGCTTTACGACGAAACCGATCTCTTGCGGGAGAAATGGAGTGGCGATGGAAAATCGACTCTCGTGGCAACATATCAGACATTAATTTGATTTCTTCCTCGATAAAAGATCAGAAGATGGTAACGTGCGTTCAAGCCAAAATTGCAACCTGGCGCTTTCCGCGCCCACGCCGCGGAAGCGTCGAAATAACTTATCCTTTCGAATTTAAATCCGCAAAAAAAGGATAATCAGCACTGATGTCTGACCAAGATCTCTCGCCATTTCCCTTCTTAAAGGAAGCCAATTTTCCCGCAATTCGAATCTTTCAAATAGGCGGATGTGGTGAGTTTGGGCTCAACATGACCGGTCTTCTGTATCACAATCGACTCTTTTTGGTCGACTGCGGAAGTATGTTTCCGGATCCAGCAAAGCTCGGGGTTGATCTCATAATTCCAAACTTCGATAAACTTCTATCCACAGTGGGTGGTGTTTTTGCCTATCTCATTACACACGGACATGAAGATCATATTGGAGCATTACCTTACTTTCTTGAAAAATGGCCTGCTCCGGTATATGCCACCTCTTGGACCTCTGCGCTGATTAAGCATAAGTTATTGAATCGGAAATTTCCCGAGGATAAGCTTTCAATTAATGTCATCGAAGCTGGAGATCGAATCATTTTCGAAGACATGGAAGTTACCTGGGTTCATGTTAATCATTCTATACCCATGGCTTGTGCTCTATATTTTAAAACACCCCAACTAGGCATCTTCCATTCCGGCGATTTGAAAATCGACTACTTATCAAATTTTGAAAGTCCAACAGATCTCACAACTATCCACAAAATTGGGCAAAATCGCGTCGATCTTCTCTTATGTGACAGCACGAATATTGAAAAAGAGGGTTTTAGTCAGAGCGAAGTACAAGTCCTCCAGCCTCTCGAAGAAATAGTAAAGCAAGCGACTGGAACGATCTACTTTACCTTTTTTTCTAGTAATATCTGGCGCATCAAAACCATTCTAAACATCTGCAAAACACTAAAAAAGAAGGTTTACTTTTCTGGACAAAGTATCATTAACGCAGTAGACCTGGCTTTTTCCGAAGGATTAATTGAGCCGTTACAGGATTTACTAGTTTCTGAAAACGAAATAGGTCATATACCAAAAAGCAAACTGGTTGTTCTCGTCACAGGAAGCCAAGGGGAGAAAAGATCTGGGCTATTTAAGCTTGCCCTTGGAGAACATCGACATTTTAAGCCATGTCCTGACGATCTTGTGATTTTTTCTTCGCGCATTATTCCGGGCAATGAGAAATCCGTCTTATCTGTTATTAATCTCCTTGAAAGCCAAGGAGTGCATGTTATTTCCGCGTTTAATCAACGAGATCATTTCGAAGGAATCCATGTCAGTGGTCATGCCTCTCAAAAGGATATTGAGGTATTGTTAAATGCGTTAAAACCGCGCTATTTAATGCCAATCCATGGTACATTTTCTCAATTCATCGAGTTTGAAAAGTTCGTAAAAAAGTCTTTCAATAAAACAATAAACACCATCCCACTTAAAAATGGTGATGTATATACATTATCGGAAAACGATATTCTCCACTCTGGTCAAATAGAGGTTGAAAGGGAATATGTCGATTCATCCTCACTTCTTCCGATGACCCATGAAGAACTTCGAGAACGCTTACGAATCGGGGAATTTGGAATTGCTATTTTGTTCGGAGTCTACTCACTTTCAAGTGGGTGGCTCTTTTCTCCAACAATGACCATTCTCGGCCTAGCGCTTCCAAAAACACACACTAAAGAAGAGTGGGTTAAGGACGCACTTGCCGAGGCTGAAGAAACTATTAAAAGGTCTTTAGCACTTCACCCATGTGATCCAGCGAAGATTAAAGAAGAGCTCCGTATTGCAATTCGTCGGTACTTTTTTAAAATACTCAATAAAAAACCGGTGGTTATCGTAGATCTTTCCATGACTGAATAGACCCGCTGTTACTGCCTTTCTTAAAAACTAAAAGACATAAAAAATACTATATTGTATGGATATAATTCGTAGTCTCTTTTTATTATGGATTTACCTGTATGAAACTTATCCCAACAAAGCAGTGCGAAGTTTTAAAAACCTGGCCTTTTACTGTTGAGGAGTTAAAATTCGAGAATAGAGCTCATCCCTATCATCGATTGCTATGTCCCGACTGGGTTAATATTCTGCCTGTTAGTCATCATGGTAAGGCTATTCTTATCAGGCAGTTTCGCATTGGCTGTCTCTCCGAAATCCTCGAAACTCCTGGTGGAGTCATCGATAAAAGTGACAAAAGTCCGTCTATAGCAGTCGAAAGAGAATTAGAAGAAGAAACGGGATTTTGTGCAGAAAGGATCATTTCATTGGGAAAGTTGAATCCCAATCCCGCTATCGTTAAAAATAAGATTTACTTCTTTTTAGGGCTTGGTTGTCGTCCGGTCAAAAACCGCGTTCGCTTTCCTGACAAAGATGAACATATTGAGTTAGTGCAAGTTGATTATCCCCAACTTATGCCACTTGTGCAAGAAGGCGGCATCGATCATTGCCTTTCCTGCCTATGTATTTTCCTCGCTTCTAATTACTTGAATCAACATAACATTAACTTTGAGTCGGGACTAAATCATGATCACTCTCTTTAACCGATCAGTTAGCCTTACAGGTGTCGCAAAGAGCGTTCTACATTCTTTTTTGGTTCCGGAAATGTCAAAAAAAGGGAATTTTGTCGAAAACGCTCTCCGTGCTTTTTTAGCCAGACTTCTTCGGCCTATCTCCTACATAGTCGTTCATCTTTCGGATTTATTAAAAGATACAGTCGCTCAGTTGGATGACACGATCGAACGCGTTGTGGTTTTGGAGGATAAAACTAAAGAACTCGATCACCAGCGTTTAAAGATTGAGGATCGAGTTTCTATTATTGAAAACAAAGTCCTTGCAGAGCAATTTTTTGGAAAAGCCTGGAATGATCTTTACGAGAAGTTTGAAGCCAGATTTCGTGGATCCTTTGATTTGATTTACTCTCGTCTCTCAGTGAGATATGAAAATAGCCTCTCTTTGCACAGGCAAAGTCTCCTGGATCGAGGGCTAACTGACTTTTTATTTGTTGACCTAGGATGTGGGCGTGGCGAGTTTCTCAAGCTCGCAAAAAGTCTGGGGTATAAAACTCTGGGAGTCGATTCATCTATTACAGCAACTCAAGCCTCAACGCCTTACTGTGAAAGGGTGAGACATACTGATTCTATTCGTGCCTTGGAGGAACTTGAGGCAAATTCTGTTTCGTTTATTTCCCTACTTCATGTCATCGAGCACAACCCTCCTCAACACACCTGTCAAGTGTTTAAAGAGGCCTCGCGAGTGTTGGTTCCAGGTGGAGTCATTTTAGTAGAAACACCCTCGTTATTTTCACTTTGGGGTAGCTCCCGACAATTTTTTTTAGATCCAACTCACACAAAACCTATTCATCCTGAGTATATTCGTTTTGTCGCTGAAAACTACGGCTTCGGCAATATAAAGCTCATTGAACTTGAAGAGGTTTCTGAAAGCTCTCGCCCACAATTGGCAAATTGTTCTGAAGGTGTGCTATCTAGTGAACTTCGTTTGCTTGAGCGTTGGCTCTTTGGTTACCTTGATATTGCTGTCTGGGCCATTAAATAGATTTCAATATTTGCGCCGCTATCCCTCTGCTGCGTTCGGGATGGCTCTTTTCGAGTTTTTTATGAAAGTAGCTTTTGTTGTTCAACGTTTTGGCGAGGAGGTCATCGGCGGTGCCGAAAGCCTGGCAAAGCAGATTGCTGAAAGGCTTGTTTCTGAATTTCATTGGGAAGTTGATGTTTACACGACGTGTGCGACTGATTATTTCTCTTGGCAGAATGTATTTCCTTCCGGTCATACTAAAGTGCGAGGAGTATCTATTTTTCGTTTTCCAGTAACTTTCCGACGGAACGTGACTATTTTTCGAACATTTAATGCTATAGCGAGACTAATTTCTATTCTCATTCCAAAAAGATTTTTCTTTAAAGATTTTTTTGAAAAAATTTGGATCATTTTGCAGGGACCAAATGCCCCTTCTCTTATAAAGACACTCTCAGAAAAATCAAATGAATATAGCGGGTTATTCTTCTTCACATACCTTTATTATCCAACAATCCTCGGATTGCCAAGGTTTAAAAAAAGATCGATCCTAATACCAACAGCTCATGACGAATTTCCCTTCCATTTTAATGCCACAAAGAGACTTTTTGAGGCCTCTTCTTTTATTTTTACAAATGCGGCCGCCGAAGAAGCCCTCATTAAACGCGTTTATCCCCAGGTTACGTCTAAAATAAGGCGGGTTGGAGTCGGCGTTGATATCGATTCCATTGATAAAATGTCCGCCACCAATCTTCCTCTTTCATTTGCGGAAAAATTGCCCCAAAATGAATCAACCACTCGATATGTTCTTTATCTTGGCCGGATAAGCTCAGGAAAGGGTTGTGATAATTTGATTAGGAAGTTTAAAGCCTACTTCAAAAAAACAGGAGACGACAAAACAATTTTGGTGTTAACGGGAAAAATCGACGCCGGTGATAGAAGGATTTTTTTTAATCATCGGTGTTCGCAAATCGTTATTCAAGAGCCGGTTTCAGAGCAAGAGAAATTTGCAATAATAGCTAATGCCTCTTGTCTCATTAATCCCTCTCCATTTGAAAGTCTTTCTCTAATTGTCTTAGAGGCTCTCGCGCTTAAAGTCCCCGTTCTTGTTTCCGCGCAAAGTGATGTTCTCAAAAATTATGAGAAAGAAACCCAGACCGTTTTTTCTTTCTCGACCACTTTAGATTTTATTGAAAAGCTCCAAATGATATTGTCTGTTCCGTGGAAACAACCGATGCATCAGGCAAGACTTGAAAATTCGAAAGATTGGGTTGCCAAAAACTTTGATTGGAATCTTGTCTTGAAACATTATAGAAATTCTTTAGAGGACCTTTCTTAAGTAGAGAAGCTCCCCCTTGAAAGGACACGCTTACATGGTACTCAACGTGAAAATTGACGCTAAAGGACACACCGATATCGGTCGGATACGGACCACAAATCAAGATGCTTTTCTTGTAGATATCGCTGATAAGCTCTTTGTCGTTGCTGATGGAATGGGTGGACATGCAGGCGGGGAAATTGCAAGTCAAGTGTGTGCCAAGGAAATTTCTGGGTTTATCAAGAAAAACCAAGAAATATTTGATGATTCTCCGAACAGAGTCCATCCAGATCAGAAAGTTGGGATTTTACTTTCAAACGCTGTTAATTTTGCTTCTACGAAAATATACGAAAGAGCCCTCGAAGAACCCTCCCTGAAGGGAATGGGAACAACCGCCACAGTTTTGAAAATAGTCGACCATTACGCTTACTGTGCACATGTTGGTGACAGTCGACTTTACTTGATTCGTTGCGGGTTTGTTTACCAACTTACAAATGATCATTCACTTGTCGAAGAACAGCTTCGGGCAGGACTTTTGACTCGAGCTGAGGCTCAAATTCATCACTTAAGAAATGTAATTACTAGAAGTGTTGGCTACCAAGAAGAAGAGGAAGTTGATACCATTATTCTTCCCTTAGAAGACCAAGATGTCTTCATACTGTGTACCGATGGCCTCCATGGCAAGATTTCGGAGAAAGAACTGGGAGAACTGACCATCTCTCATAAAACCCATGCTGTTGAAAAACTAGTGGCTAAAGCCAATGAAGCTGGCGGCGAAGACAATATCACGTTAATCATCCTTGCGGTTACTATGCAACATTCCTGATCCGACTTCACCAGAATTTCAGCAGGTATTATTTCTTTTCATCTGGTGATCTTTAATAGGAAATTTTTTCCTATTTCATTAGTCCACGTCTGAATCTTTAAAAATAGCTCGCCCTGATGTTTTTTTGTTTGTATAATTAAAGAAGATCATAGTTTTTTAAAATGAAACGTTACTTCTAGTAGGCTGCTCTATAAAAATTCCTGTCAGAAAATATTTCGTCTGGATTTTCAGCGAGTTTGCTTATACAAAAGGAGTTGATACACATATTCCGATAACGGGAAAATCACAAACTCCACCAACCGTTAAAGAAAATAATATTCTTTGTGTTGTTTAGGGAGCACGTTTAAAAATGCGGAAATTAACAATCATTCTTGTGCCGGACAAAACAAGTTCGACGCGTCAGTTTACGGTTCCTCGGTTTTTTCTGACGATTTTATGGCTTTCTTCGTTTATCTTTTTCGGATTTTCAGGATTCTTATTGTTTGATTATTCTCAATTGAGAGATATTCGAAAATCATATTTTAAGATGGCCGCAGAAAATGAAGGTCTTAAAGGGGAAGCTAGAATACTTGTAAACAACCTCGAAGAAGTCAAGATGTCTCTAAAACAAGTTCAAGATTATACAGCAAAACTTCGCGAATTGACTCGAGTAAAGGTTCAGAAAGTTAGTCAAAGAATGGGCATTGGTCCCCTGACACAAAAAGAGTTCCTTGCGGCTCAAACCCAGCCCGCCGCAGGTGGTAGTGATGGTTACATGCCGCTTGGCGTTAACATGGAAAAGTTAACGTTCAAACCAATTTTTGATCGCTTGTCTGATTTGGGGCAAGAAGCAAATCAAAACGCTTTTGAACTTCAACACCTCATTTCGACGTTAAGCCAGCAAAAATCTCTTCTTTCTTCCATCCCCTCGATATCGCCAGTTAATGGTTGGATTTCTAGCGACTTCGGAATAAGAATTTCTCCTTTTACCGGAGAAAAAACGAGTCATATGGGACTTGATATCGCGGCTCCAATCGGTACACCCATCCTTGCCCCTGCTGATGGTGTTGTTATCTTCACTGGAGCCAAAGAAGGATTTGGTAATTTTATAATGATAGCGCACGGTTATGGTATAGTAACATGTTACGGCCATAACAGTTCAAATATGGTTCTCCCCGGGCAAAAAGTTCAACGGGGAGAACAAGTCGGTACCGTTGGGGCAACTGGTCTGACAACGGGTTCCCACCTCCATTACGAGCTTTATGTTAACGGGAAAGCCATCAACCCGAAGGATTCTGTTCTGGGGTGGAACGGTGCGCTTGCCCTTTACTAGCTTCTTCCGTATGATTTGAATTTATTGGAGAAATTTTTTTGTTTCCGACCCTATTGCGCTGAGAAAAATATCAACATGTTTAACATACTTAGAAAAATCTTTGGCACAAAAAACGAAAGAGAAATTAATCGGATTAAAAGTCTGATCGTTCGTGTTAACGAATTAGAATCAGAATTCGAAAAACTTTCTAACGAAGAGTTACGCCAAAAGACAGTGCTTTTCCGTGAACGCCTTAACCAAGGCGCTCCTCTTGACTCTCTTCTCCCAGAAGCCTTTGCAAACGTGCGAGAAGCCTCTAAAAGAACCATTAAACAGAGACATTTTGATGTTCAGTTAGTTGGTGGCGTTGTTTTACATGAAGGAAAAATCTCTGAGATGAAGACTGGTGAGGGGAAAACGCTCACAGCAACGGCTCCAATTTATTTAAACGCTTTGACTGGGCGAGGGGTCCATCTCGTTACTGTTAACGACTTTTTGGCGCGCAGAGATGCTGAGTGGATGGGAGCCATTTATTCTTTTCTTGGGCTCTCGACGGGCCTTATCGTGCACGGTCTTTCCGATTCACAGAGGCGTCAATCCTACGCTTGTGACGTCACTTACGGCACGAACAACGAGTTTGGGTTTGATTATTTACGTGACAATATGAAATCTGAACTCTCTCGGTTTGTCCAAAGAGGTCACTACTTTGGAATCGTCGATGAGGTAGACTCCATTTTGGTGGACGAAGCCAGAACTCCATTAATCATTTCTGGACCAGTTGACACTGCCACTGAGCTTTTTAATAAAGTGAACACGGCGATTCCTGGCCTTCAAAAGGATAGTGACTACGTTGTCGATGAAAAAGCACGAACGGTAGCGTTGACGGAAGATGGCATTAGTAAGCTTGAAAAGCGCCTTCGCGTGGATAATCTGTATGATCCGAAGAATATTGAGTTTTTGCATCACGTTCAACAGGCCCTAAAGGCACATATTATCTTCAAAAAGGACGTCGACTATGTCGTTCGCGAAGGAAAAGTCATCATCGTAGATGAGTTCACTGGACGTCTCATGCCAGGTAGGCGTTACAGTGACGGTCTTCATGGAGCTCTTGAAGCAAAAGAACATGTCCAAGTCGAACAGGAAACTCAAACCGTTGCTACTATTACGTTTCAAAATTACTTCCGCCTCTATGAAAAACTTGCGGGTATGACGGGAACCGCAGATACAGAGGCCGTTGAATTTAAAAAGATTTATAATCTTGATGTCGTTGTGATTCCAACGAATAGGGTCATGATTCGAGCAGACCATTCCGATGTCGTTTTTAGAACTGCAAAAGAGAAATTCAACGTCATCGCTGACGAAATTGAAGCGGCTCAAAAAAGAGGTCAGCCAGTCCTTGTTGGCACGGTCTCCGTCGAGAAATCTGAACTTTTGTCCAGACTTCTAACAAAAAGAAGAGTGCCACATGAGGTTCTTAACGCTAAAAACCATGCCAGAGAAGCAGACATCATCAAAAGCGCCGGTCAAAGGGGACATATCACTATTTCAACTAATATGGCTGGTCGCGGTACAGATATTATTTTGGGCGAAGGGATTCCCGCGTTGGGTGGTCTTTACGTCTTTGGAACCGAACGGCACGAATCTCGGCGGATTGATAATCAACTTCGTGGACGTTCCGGTAGGCAAGGGGATCAAGGTGCGAGCAAATTTTTCCTTTCTTTAGAAGACGACCTCCTTCGCATCTTTGCTTCTGATCGGCTTTCTAATATTATGGCACGCCTGGGAATGCAGGAAGGTGAAGCTATCGTTTCACCGATGGTTACACGCGCCATTGAACGAGCACAGAAAAGAGTTGAAGA
>CAILAO010000353.1 GCA_903832105.1 uncultured Pseudomonadota bacterium
AATATGTTCTCGGCATTCACAAATAGTTTCAAAATAAAAGAATTAAGAAATAAGATTCTTATTATGTTGGGGATTGTGGCGTTGAGCCGTGTTGCGGCAAACATTCCCTGCCCTGGTGTTGATCCGAAAGCGCTTAGCGAATATTTCGAACAGTATCGTCAGCTCGATACGGCTTCATTCATGGGGATGTTTGATCTATTCAGTGGCGGTGCGCTAGGACATTTCGCTATTGCTACACTTGGCATCATGCCGTATATATCCGCATCAATCATAATGCAGCTCCTCATACCTGTTCTTCCTGCTTTGGAAAAAATGGCAAGGGAAGGTGATGTAGGAAAGCAGAAAATCAACCAGTACACACGTTATTTGACGCTCATTATATGTGTCGTCCAAGGAGCGATGGCGGCAATGGCAATGATGCGACCGGAACGGCTCGGATTGCCTCATCCCAGCCAAGAACTTGTCCTCCACCCTGGCCCAGCTTTCGTCTTAATGACGGTTGTGATTCTTACTTGCGGTACAATGTTTCTCATGTGGCTTGGCGAACAAATCACTCACTACGGCATAGGAAACGGAGCTTCCGTGATAATAACAGTTAGCATTATCTCTAGAATGCCAGCTTCCTGTCTGCATCTTTTTGATATGGCTAAAACCGGAATAAATGAATCGGGGCAGAGATTTACTGGCGTACATGTAATGATTCTTTTTATAATTTTCGCTCTTGTCACTGCTGCTACTATATTGATCACCCAGGGGCAGCGCCGTATTCCTATCCAAATGGCCAAAAGAATTGTTGGATTCAACAAGATGAAGGGTGGCACTACCTATATGCCTCTCAAGGTTAACTTCTCTGGGGTCATGCCAATCATTTTCGCAAGTGCAATTCTCATGTTTCCACCGATGGTTCTGGCATGGATACCTACAGAATTTACACGTTCAACGCTGACCGGTCTTTTTAGACACGATAGCATATCCTACATGTTTATCTATGGCTTCATGATTTTGATTTTCTCATATTTCTGGGTGGCAAATCAGTTCAACCCAATTCAGATATCCGAAAATCTGAAAAAGGAAGGGGCATACGTTCCAGGCATACGTCCAGGTAGACCGACGGCGGAATTTCTTGATCACACAATGACAAGAATTACTCTAGCTGGAGCAATATTCCTAACAGCACTTGCGTTGTTCCCGACGATTCTTACTACAAATATGAACGTTCCCTACATGATAGCTTCATTCTTCGGAGGAACAAGTCTTCTAATTATCGTAGGTGTCATGCTTGATACACTGAGCCAAATGGAATCTCATCTTGTAATGCGTAACTATGACGGCTTCCTCAAACGCGGACGTCTTCGTAGCCGAAGAGGCCGGTAGGGTACGAATTGACAAACCATTACCTTTGTGTATGCTGAAATATTTCATGAAGAACATAGCTCAGTGAATATTTGAGTCTGCTGTTATTTTACTGCCTCACAATAATCCGTATTTTGGAATCCTCATTTACTTATTCCACACGTTTTGCGAAAATATAATTGTTTAGCAAATATTTTTCTACATATCCTTGACTTGCATTTTCTAAAATGATAGAGTATTGTTTTAATGATTAAATCAATACAGGGAATCATCAGGCAGTGCAAGACACCATTTAAAGTAAGACTGACCAAGTGCTCGATCGAATTATTGCCTGGCTAAAGACTGGCGAGTTCAAGATCGGGGATCGATTGCCCTCGGAGCGTGAACTCGCAGTTAAACTAGGCGTCAGTCTGCTGACCATTAACAAGGCTATGGCCAGACTGGAAGATCTGTCTCTTGTCAGTCGTTCAGCAGGACGTGGCACACATGTGACCTACCTACCCTCACCGGATGCCATCGCCGTCATCTGCGATATCTGTCACCTGTCAAATTTCTCCAGTTCGCCTTATACCGATGTACTGATCGCCAATCTTCTTAAGGATGCCCGCGGAGCAGGTACAATTCCACATTTTCTTGTCGGTCGCGGGCGGACTGCTCCAGATTTCCTCGACAGTCTCGGTTTTGAATCGGCGATCTGGCACAGTATTAAGGGGGCAGTGGCCATTGGCTTGGCGCGATGGAGTTGAAGATGTGATGGAAAAGCGGGGCATCCCTCTGGTCACAATTTCCACCAAAGATCAGGGGAGTCACTCAATCATTCTCGATTACGTGGAGCTGGGCAAAATGGCAGCCCGTCTAATCGCTGAAGCCCCAGAAGGGGATATTGGACTCTTCTACAATTCCTGTTTCGATGAACAGACATGGAACAATCCCGCCATATCCTTCATTAATGAAATCACCCGTCTCGGCATCTCTCCGGAGCGCGTGAATAAATTTCCCAGCATGGAAAACAGGAGCGCCGGATTTGAGCTTGCCCGGAAACTTGTCTCTTCCGGCAACGAACCGCAACACCTTGTCTTTACCGACGAAAATATTGCCGCCGGATATCTCGATGGCAT
>CAILAO010000354.1 GCA_903832105.1 uncultured Pseudomonadota bacterium
CTCTTCCGATCTGGTCGCTTGAAGCACAAGCTCAGAGCCAAAATTAATAAACGCGTGAACTCCCTCTGCAGGAATCATAATAATTTCAGGCAAATCGACTTCCGAGAGCAACCTGCCGACCAAAGTTACAACACTGACTGGTTTGGATTTCGTAGCAACCTGCAAACAAGATGTTGGCCATATCCTTCGCGGCATCCAATCTAGTGCTTGCCAAGGCGTCTGAGCGACGATGAGAGTTCGACTCGAAAAGAGTCCGCCTTCAGTTTCAAGATGCCATTCCGTGGTTTCATCTTGAAATACCTTCAAAAGTCGGCATTTCGACTTAAAAACGAAATGGCCTTGCTTTTCTAAAAATGAAATTTGCTCTTCCAGGGCTTCGTCCCAAGGACCCACAATGGGAATTTTTGAAAAAAAAGTACTTCGCTCCAAAACGGATCTAAACTGTGCGCTCCAAAGATTTGGTATCCCAAACAACCCTGCAAAATATTCCATGACAACACCTGCAGGATGCTTTTTTGACTCGCCCCAAAGGGAACCAAAAGACTGCTTATCAACTGAAGAGTCTGGTGAGGGCTTAGTCTTCAGTACATGTTGCCCCACTAAAGGATTTACGGAACTCCAGTGTCGCGAGGCAGCCATACCCCCCATAGCCTTTGCCCCCTTCGCTGTGACAATCTCTTTAAGATCTTCGTGCGACATGGCGCTTCCTTGAAGCACACCAAATCTATTCTGCCTTGTCACAGGAAACTTGGGGAAATCCGGGGATTCAGGAAGAGCCCTGATCGTCTGCTTCCAAAATTCAAATAAATCTTCCGAGAGGCCGCCGAGTCCGGAACTCCACTGAGAGATTTCGGGTCTGGACGAACGTAACCGCCCTCCAGGGATATCCTCTTTTTCAAGAAGGAGGATATTGAGATTAGGTTTCAGTGCCTTCAAGCGCATCGCGGCAAGAACACCCGACAATCCCGCCCCTGCAATGGCAACATCAAAAACTTCAGTCACGTTGGTCGTCTCCTAACTCACTAATTTAGTGGTAGACGCTGGAATACACAACTAAAAAAGGCACGCCTTGAGCCACTTCCGCTTGATACCTGGTGTTGGGAGAAGCGTGTACGACCATCCTGCTTCCGTAAGGGCGTTTTTCACAGTTCGAGCAACGCTATAGGTCACTAAGACTGCGTCTTTTGCAGCCACACTTCTAAGCTTACTGAACCACTCGGCAGTCCATAGTTCGGGGTTTTTCCTTGGAGAAAATGGGTCCTGCCAAAAAAAATTCCAACCCTTCTTTTCAGCGATATCGTCAATATCGTCATCAAAACATTTTTTTGGAAGATCCAGATTAGCGGCATTTCCAACGACTATGCGCCAAAAACAGAAGATCTTGGGATTCTGCGGATGAGGAATGGTGGCTCTCCACTCGCCATCTCGTAGAACGAGCATTGCACAAGATTCCTTCCAGAGCGGCTCCCACGTCGGCTGCCACGGTGCTTTCGTTGAGGCAATCGCCTCAACAAGACAATGATTAGCCTCCAAACTCAAGATATGAAGGCTTTGCTTGGCATTTTGGCATTTCACCCAAGCTTCAATAGTCGCAAGAACGTTGTAACCCAAGCCAAGACCGATATCGACCACTTTCAATTGGGCCGTATTTTGAGTCACAGCGTCTTGAAATCCGCTTGTCACAACATATAGAGCTTTAGCCTCAAACATTGCACCCATGTGAGAATGATAGCATTCATCGTAATGGCGATCTTTAATGGTGATACTGCCATCACCAGTTATCACCGAGGAACCAAAGGGGGTATCTTCACTTATCATTTACAACCCTTTACGGATTATCACTTTTTGATCCACTTCTTGACGTCAAGATAGGCTTCTTGATACAAGATTAACTTGTATAGAAGTGGAACTCGTTAAAATCCACATCTTTTTGTGTTTTTTTGAAATCGGGGCGTAGCGCAGTTGGTAGCGCGCGTGGTTTGGGACCACGAAGTCGCTGGTTCGAGCCCAGTCGCCCCGACCAAACTTCCTAGATCACCCTGAAATCCCAACTAAAATCGGTTCCGCTAGCTTCACTGTCTGTGAAGGCTGGCTGTGTTTTGTCTGTGACTGAATGGCCTGGTAGAGTTACAAGCCACGCTTGACGATGAGTATCCCATATGAGCTTTGGAGTCCCTCAAAGTATGCCGTATTATCGGTCGTGCCCACGGCAAGATTTGTATTCAGGTTGTAGACGTGACCAATATCGCTTTCTCCGAGATTAAACGCGAAATCCACTTTTCCTGTTTTGACGGTGAAAGCTGACGAATTAAGCCCGTTTCTTGAGTTGTTCCCCCCTTTGAGAACCGTTAACGTGGCGTCATCATCAGGCATCAGGTTGACGGCCATCGGCTTTCCGTCTTTGTCATAGATCAATGTCATCCAACCGGCGACGACAAAAGGATTGTTGGTGCATTCGTGATTTGTGGGAATTGTCGAGGCGCTGGAGCGAGCTTTGGTCACAAAAGCATAACCCTTGATATCACCTGGTTTACCAACAAAGACAAATGATGATTGAGCAAAGACTGTCGTATAAAAATATGACCTTGTGATCGGCAATGCCAGATTCGGGCCAGAGCTATCACTTCGTCCTTGGTTATAGAATCGCAAAACGCGATTAGCGTCAATCACAAGCGTCATGCGTACGGCGCTTGACGTCGTGATCGAGACGTTGTCTGTAATCGGGTAATTCACGTCAAGAGTTTCTGTCCTATCGCTTGCGACCGTGTGGGCCATAGAGATGTCAAAATCCATTGTTTCAGGGGTTTTGTCTTCGAAATCGACCAGTTCGCCACTGGAATTGATACAAGCAAACTCAGTGAAAAGCGCACTCAAATCAATGTAGCTACCCTCAATGGCAATAGGCTTGCCTGTGGTATCCTCGAAAATAACACGATCTTTCACCGTGGAATCTAACCCACGCAAAACCATTTTCTTGATATGAATAGTCAGTTCCGAAGGTGCTCCAGATGTTTGGGACCAAGGCCGAAAATCATCGAAACTTGGATCAGAAAGAGCTAAGGCGTCATAACTTGCAGCCCCGGAGTTCGCTACTTGAACAGACATCAACAGATTTCCGAGCCCCGAGGGCGTGGCAATGGAATCTCCAAGGCGGTTTCACTTGTAAGGCCGCCTTTTCTATCCCTCAGCCGAAACTGTGACCTTCCGCAAAAAAGGTCTTCGTTCGCGAGTGTCCCGCTGCAAAATATTGATCGTCTATCAATATTTATTTTATTTAACGCACTCAGTTGACATATATGAGTGCATTTGTTAAATATGAGAGATGAGGACTAGTGTTTTCAAACGCTATTTGGAATCTGACTAAAATGAGAACCCTGCATGGAATCGAAAAACTCCGTAAGCTCCTTAAACAGCTCATGTTTTCGGCAAGCGAAGCTCGCTCTGTTGGTATTCATCCAAGTCTTCTAGCCTATTATGTTAAGAAGGGCTTGATTGAACGAATTGAACGCGGCTTTTATCGAGGAAGCGGGGCGGTCACTGACATTGATTTTCAATGGGAGGATCTGGTTTTAGCCTCAAAAAGCATTCCTGAAGGAATTGTTTGCCTTATCTCGGCACTTGCTATCTATGAGATGACTGATGAAATTCCAAGACAACATTGGATTGCAGTTCCAAATAGTTCAAGAGCGCCCAAAAGAAAAAATGTCAAAATACTCCGCATGCGAAACACGGAACTTGGGCAAACAGTGATCTCAATAGGAAATCAAAAAATAAATATTTTTGACAGAGAAAGAACGATCGTGGATGCCTTTCGTTATCTTGGTAAAGAAATAGCCATAAAAGCACTGAAAGCTGGCCTAGCTCAAAAAGGAGAGAAAAAGATCAGACTAACCAAGCTTCAGGATTATGCAAGGAAACTCCGATTTGATATCAAACCGTACGTGATGGCGGTTACAACATGAATGAGCAAAGTCTAAAAGAGCGGTTAAAAGTAATCGCGCAGCAAGAAAATCGCACCTTTCAAGATGTATGGAAGAGCCTTGTTTTGGAGAGGTTTCTTGTACGGATCAGCAAATCAAACCAGAATGAGAATTTCATTTTTAAGGGAGGAATGCTTCTTTCTCATTATTTGAATATCGGCAGGGAAACTAAAGATCTTGATTTTTTGATTAGCAGAATGAAAACAGAGATCGATAACATCAAGAAGGCGTTTCAAGATGTTTGTTCGGTAAATGTCAATGATGGATTCTTATTCACTTTTTCTGGAATAGAACTTCTTGATCAGCCGCACATGAAATATCCTGGCTACAGAGTAAATCTTGATTTAAACTTAATCTCTGCATTCCCTTTTTACTGACATCACAATCCGCAGCTGTTCCAGTCCCCGGCTTGAAATATCCAGTTGACGACAATGTCGTCAGACCAGAAATCGCCCCACCCGTTATCGCCACCGAGTTTGCCGCCTGCGTCGCCATCGTCCCAAGGCCGTGAGATGCGATACTTGTGACAGCCCCAGAAAGTTTTGATGTTGCAATCGCAGCCGAGTCATTCACATCGTCATTCATAATGGCACCATCTGTAATCTTCGCTGAATCCACAACCGGGATTCTGGCCGCGTCAAAAGTTCCTGTTGTGATTTTAGACGTATCTAACGCCGGCACATCGCCAGCCGCGATCGTACCGTTTGAGGCCGCAGTTAAACGCCCTTGGGCATCCACGGTAATATTAGCTTTTGTATAACTACCGGCCGCCACGGCAGTGTTTTCAAGCGAAATCGTGCCAGTTCCCGTAATCGTACCGCCTGTGAGACCTGTTCCTGAAGCTACGCTTGTCACCGTCCCACCACCAAAGGTGCCTGCTGACACAGGAAGCCATTTTTCTCCATCCCAAGACAAAACATCATTTGCTGTTGGCATACTGGCTGAAACAACGCGGCCTTGGAGTTTATCAACGTTCACAATAGAAAGTTTGCCATTTGGATTATAACCAACCGAAGTCCCATCCACTGGAACTCGAAGAGCATAAGGAACCGCCGAAAACTTTTGGCGCGGGTATGTCGTCGATACGCCGTTCTTGGTCGCGGTA
>CAILAO010000355.1 GCA_903832105.1 uncultured Pseudomonadota bacterium
AAGAGGCGAGTCTCCATTTAGGTGTTGTACTCAATTTAAATCTTCCCTTTTAGCCATAGACAGCGACTTGAAACTTTGACGTGATCTATATGCAGCTATTGCAAGAAATCGGCTTGATTTGTGGTAAACATCGAGCCATTCAAAACCTGATTACAACAAGAAATTTTTTTGCTTCAATAAGGTTTCGTCGTATTTCATTGTTTCTGCAGCGAGTTTGATACGACCTAAAAGCAATTTATGAGGCGCCACTCTAACTTAATATTCCTATTTTTGGGGCATCCCGATCAAGTAGGGCATGCGGATGAGCCAGCGCCTAGACGATCCAATATCCCAAAGATAATCCTCAGATTTGAGATCGTTCGTCAACTCCCTTAGATCCTCGGGGGAATAAGTTCTAGGAAACGACATTAACATATCCCAAAGGCCTATAATGGCAACGACCGGCATCACCAGAATAAATATTATGCTCGGTTTGCTTTTTAAGAAGAACGGCGTCAATACAAAAATGATCGGCGTTAATAGAACTCCGAACAATAATGCAAGTAGAGAATTCTCTGTGATTTCAAAGATACAAATTGGTTTACGACTTAGAAAGGCATTTTCCAAGATGCGCCTTGCTAATGATGGATTCATGTGGTGAAAGCAGCCAATCATAGTCCTAATGCCATCAAATTCTTTTGGAACATTTGTGGCATCAACGCTTCGCTTAAAGTATCGAATCCGAGGATTATTTGAGGCATTAACTGACTCAACGGATGTTTTGTTTGGAAAAAGATCTGTCAGTGTTGTAGATATCGACAGTGAATGAATAGATCCTAATTTCTCGTTCAAGATGATTGCTGGTCCACCGCTCCCAGAGCCAAGATCTATAATCGAACGATACCCAGTCTTTTTCAAAACATCGGCAATTCTTTGGGTCCAAACACGATAAGTTCTGAAAATGCGATGAAGAGCATACATGGCGTCCGTCATGGGGTCCCGAAAAATAGATGGAAACCAGGGAAAATCTATAAATTCGAAAATATTCCATCTCTTCATGTCAACTTGCCTTTTTTATATTGAATGCTTTAAAATGTTAACAGATCAGTCTATTGCATTCAAGATGCTTCCTAAACAACGTTTCTTCGCGAAGATCGTCACATCACAAAAAGGTTAGCACAAAGTAAAATGGTCAATGTGAAGATATGTCCTTCTTTCACACCTTGCTCCTTTCGACGAGATGTATTCACATCGATAACCGGCTCTCGCGAGAACTTCATCATGAAGGGCCGGGCTGATGTAGCGGGCGTTTTAAACGTTAAGTAACAGTTACTTAACGTTTAAATCGTACATTAAGGACTATAAAAAGCGTTTTCGCTGCTCGCAAGATACCGTTGAAATTTCGGGAACTTCAAAATGTCCTTATGAAATCCGGCTAGAAATTTACAGAAGCCCATGATACTCTTCGTATGATACGGTTAGTTTCATACGACTAGTTCTGTTTTTAAAGGATACTCATGAAAAAAGATTACGTTGGTTTTACTTATTTTCAGATTTTAGAAGAAAAAGATATTTGTGACCTGCAAAAAACAAGAAAAGATATTTTGGATGGAATCAAATCAGGCAGAAAGCTGATAGTTTATGGAAGACGAAACACCGGAAAAACATCTTTAATAAAAAGTGTGATAATACCAGAGTTCAGTAAATTACATAAGAGGAGTTTTATCTACTTTGTTGACTTTATTGAAGTCAAAAACGAAAAACAGTTAACCGAAAGAATGCTTATTGGTTTTGAGGATGCTTTTCAAAAGGCGTTTCCAACTCACGACAAGCTAAAAAAGGTGCTTTCTTTTATCAAGAGTTTTCGACCAAATATAACAACCGATCCTATGACGGGTTCACTCTCAGTTTCATTGGGTTTTCAGAACATTGGAAAAGATACGAAAATTAAAACGCTATTTAGTGAGTTGGCTAGAATCGCACGCGAGTATCAAACTTTGATAGTGTTTGATGAGTTTCAAGATATTATCCAAGTAGAAGAAGCACAAGCCTTTATGCGACAAGGTTTAGAAAACCTCCCAAAAGGAACTCCTGTTATTCTCCTTGGATCAAAAAAGCATATGCTTTCAAAAATTTTTTCAAGTCCAAGTGCACCATTAGCTGGATGGGGCGAAAACATTGAATTTCCGATGATACCCTATGATGATTATCATGAGTACATGAATGAACGTTTTGCAAATAATAAGATTTCTATTAACCTTGAAGAATCAATTTATATCCAAGATCTAATGGATAGAATACCTGAACCAATAAATATCCTATGCAATAATCTGATATCAAACCTGCCACAAAATACCACAATCAACTCAAACAATATCCGTCAAACTTTAGATAATTTGATAGAGAAAAGCTCAAGTAGACTCGAAGAATACCTTGGCAGTTTTTCGCTAGCAGAGCAAAAAACCATTTCAGGTATCGCCAACACTCAGGAAGAATTTAAACCACAAAGTAAAGAATTTACAACTAAGGTGGGTCTGACTGCCGCAGGAATCGCTAAAATCATTAAAAAGCTAGAAAATCACGCCGTAATTTATAAGATAAACAACCGCTACACATTGTCAGATCCGATCTTGTCGCATTATTTAAGAAAAAAATAATTTGAAGACAGTTTTTATCGAAATTATTCCCAC
>CAILAO010000356.1 GCA_903832105.1 uncultured Pseudomonadota bacterium
AGAAGGACCCCTCCGACTTTCAAAGAAAAGACCTTTTAAAGGTCATTTCGGATTATGGAATTCAACAGATCAACCTTCACTACACGGGACTAGATGGAAAACTTAAGGAACTCAAGGTTCCTGTTAATAGTTTGAAATACGCGGAGCTTGTTTTAGCTCAGGGCGAAAGGATTGACGGTAGCAGCATTTTTAAAGGGGTTATCGACCCGTCCGCAAGTGACTTATATGTCGTTCCAAATTATAAAACTGCGTTTATTTCGCCGTTTGAACAAAATACATTGGGTGTTCTTTGCAGCTTTATGGATAAAAAAGGAGACTTAGCCCAGTGTGCTCCAGATAATATTTTGGTTAATGCCCATAATCGATTAAAAGAAAAAACAGGATACAGTCTCAATGCGCTTGGTGAGCTTGAATTTTACCTTATCTTTGATAGAACGGATCACTTATTTACAGGAAAGTCACAGCGGGGATACCATCAGTCGTCTCCTTTCTTCAAGTGTGGTGGCATGCTTAACGAAATGACAGCCATCATTTCCGCTTTAACCGAATCTGTAAAGTATGCTCATGCCGAAGTTGGGTATATTGATTCGCTAGAGTCCCGAGTTCAAGAAATAAATGGCAAACGATGTGAGCAGTATGAAATCGAATTCTTGCCAAAACCCGTTGAAGACATGGGTAACTTCCTTAGCCTTGCAAAATGGGTCATTCGAAATATCGCCTATGAATGGGGTTGCTGTGTCACCTTTACGCCAAAACTTGCCGAAGGTATGGCGGGAAACGGACTCCACGTTCATTTAGAGCTTCAAAAAGGGGCACAAAACGTGATGCTTGATGACAAGCAGAACCTTAGCATCGAAGCAAAGAAGATGATTGGGGGGCTTTGCGAGTGCGCGGCAAGTTTGACCGCTTTCGGAAACTCCGTATCAAGCGCTTACCTTCGCCTTGTGGCTCATCAAGAAGCTCCAACTAAAATTTGTTGGTCAGAGCGTAACCGATCATCTTTGATTAGAGTCCCACTGGGGTGGGCTCACGTTGGAGATATGGGAAAAACAGTTAACGTTAATGAGAAAGAATCTTTTAAACCGACAAAGAGTGCTCGGCAAACGGTTGAAATTCGAAGTCCTGACGGTTCAGCTTTTATAAATTTACTCTTGGCCGGAATTACAGTTGCTGTTGAGCACGGTCTAACGTCCAAAAAATCTCTTGAAATCGCAGAGAAGTTGCATATTACCAAGAATATTTTTAAAGATGAAAATCTAAAAAATGATTTAAAGGCGCTAGAATCCCTGCCGGCAAGTTGTGCTGAATCTGCTGATGCTCTTGTAAAACAGCGGGATCTTTATGAAAAAACGGGAGTTTTTTCAAAGGAAATAATTGATTACGTTGTCCATAAGCTTTTACAGGAAGACGATAGGAATATTAATGAGCGCTTCTCGCATCTTGCGGCTGAGAAACGCTTGGAAGCCACGCGGGACATTATGCATAAAGATTTGCATAAGCATTAATTTTCTGAAAAACAAAAAGTGGTTTTAAAAAAACCTGTTGAATTAGCGAGTTCTACAAAGACTTTGGAATGACTGTTCATCTTAATAGAATTCGGGATACCTTTGTGAGATAATAGGTCTAAGAGAAATCCAGCAGATTTTCAGCGCTTCCATAGATGGCAATTCGAATTGGACTGTGAAGTTTTCCTTTTCTAACTCGGAAACTCTTTAAGGTAACATTTTAACTTACTGGAGCAAGGTATGTTTCGCCTCTTTCTCAAAAGAAAAGTGGAATCTAATTCTGAACCCGAATCTCAGGAAAAATCCTTTAGTGAAATGGTCCGATCGAAATTCGTAAAACCAATGGATGCGGAAAACAGGCGAGCCTTTTCTCGACATATCGTTGATTACAAACATCTGACTTTGTTAAATGACCAAGATATCCTCTTGATAAGAGATCTTTCACTCAAGGGGTTTAGTACCGAAGTTGCCCCAAGAACAGCTTTTCGTATGAATATCGGAGATACGTTTGAGGGACGGGTGCGGTATCTTGGAGAAACCTTCGACCTACAGTTTAGGGTTGCTTGGAAGTCTTCAGCGATGGTTGGCTTTGAGATTACCGAGGCACCAAAGCGTACATTCGACTTCTTAAATCGTGTCATCAAACCTATTGAGATTGCTACTTCGCTTTGTGAAGTTGATGGTGATTCGATTAATCAGGCAGAGGAAAGAAAATCTTGGTACCACAGTGAGAAAAGCTGTGATCTTTTTATTTGGCGGAAAGAGTCTGGTGAGTTGACTGCGTGGTGGCTTGCGACCGAGAACCAGTTTGTGAAGTGGACACGTTCCTCGGAAGGTCTTGTCACGGGGACTCTCTTGAGGGGAAATGAAAGGGTATCTCAGGCGGTGGTTGGACTGGAGAATTTAAATTTTAGAGATGGATTTTCAGCGAACGATTCCGCTGTTGATAATATAAAAAAGCAGCTCGCCATCGATATTTTTATGGCGATGGAACTTCCCATTCGAGATGAAATTCTAAAAACACTTTCTGAAAAAGAGTGATCTGACTTACTTTTACCGAAATGACATATCATGACTTCTCCCCTCTCTGGCCGTGAAAAAACTAATAAAGAGTCGAAAAACTCCCTAGGGTTAACTGTCGAACTTGAAATTGAATCGGTTGCATTTGGGGCAAAGGGCATAGCCCGTCTTGAAGGGAAGGTCTATTTTGTTCCAGATGCAATTGAAGGCGACCTTGTTCTTGCTGAGGTTGTGCAGGATTCGGGGCGGTATGTCGAAACAAAGCTTGTGAGCATTAAACGTCCGAGTTCCTTTCGAGGAACCGCCCCCTGCCCCTATTCAGATCGGTGTGGGGGCTGTCAATGGCAGGGCATTCACTACGAAAAGCAGCTTCAATGGAAGCAGTCCTTTATTTTATCGGCTTTAACACGTATTGGAAAAATCGGGGCTTTAAGTCAGATTTCGATCTCAGGTTCTTCTTCGATTCTGGAATATCGAAATCGAATTCTCCTGAGATGTACTATAGATCGGGCGGGGGAACATTCCACACTTCAATTTGGGTATTTTAAGAGATCTTCAAGAGATCTCGTCCCGATCGATTCATGTCTTCTTGCAGTGCCAGCGATTAACAGATTTCTTAAGGCGCTTTCGAAAATTGCACTTAAATCTATAGAGTCGCAAAAGTTTAGAATGGAAATTCAAGAAATTCCTCAGACAACAAAAACTGAAGAAGGAAAGACTGGCGTCGCTATCACGATCTACCCAACCGAAGGCCGCTCCCAGGACTTGGCTGAGTTTATTTCAAAGGTTAAGGAAATTCCGGGCGTTCTTTGGGTTGGATCCGTTTTTGATCTGGAAAAAGCCCCTATCTTTCTTTTTGATCAGTGTGAATTTGGTGGGAAGACATTTTTATTTCATACCTCGCCAGGTGTGTTTCAACAAGTCAATATGGAGTCGAATAGGGCTTTACGAAGATTGGTTGTAGAGCATATTTTCAAGCTTGGTTCAGAAAGGGTCCTTGATGTTTTCTGTGGGAGTGGCAATCTTTCCCTTGCTCTTGGCGAAAGCGAAGGAGGAAAGCGATATATCGAAGG
>CAILAO010000357.1 GCA_903832105.1 uncultured Pseudomonadota bacterium
AACTTCTAATTATTCTATATCTCTAGATAGTTATCTAATTTTAGATCTATATCTCTGATCGTCTTGAAAACATCTTAAACATTTCAGATCTAGCGGTAATAGATCTTTGATGTCCGTAATTCTTATTAAAATCAGACGGTTAATACTAGGGGGATGCAAGAATTTTTCGTGGCAAAAATTTTGCACACTCTATTATAAAAACGTGAACTTAAAAAAAACACACTTTTCAACAAAGGAGAGGACTCATGAATTTTTCTATTAAACATCTGGTAACACAAATATTCTTCATAGGCGGTTCCTTCTTCATCTTAAAAGCCACGGTTGCCTGTACAACTGAACCCGAAGTAACACCCGCCCCCAGGGCAGCGACAACCAAAGAGAAGTCAAGCGACATAACCTCCAGCAATGAGACTACAGGGTCGATTTCAGGAACATCCGGCAACACCTCTGCTGATGAGGAGATCCTTGGTGATGTAGAAGTGACACCCGCGTCAACAGTGCTAGCGTCAGTAGATCCAGAACCAATAGCGCCAGTAGTGCCAGATCCAATAGCGCCGGTAGTGCCAGATCCAATAGCGCCAGTAGTGCCAGATCCAATAGCGCCAGTAGTGCCAGATCCAATAGCGCCAGTAGTGCCAGATCCAATAGTTCCGGTCAAATTAACTGCTACAACGGCATCATGTGATGTCAATCTTGGGGGTTGGTGTGTCGCTCAATGTCCTGCTGGTTATACCATTGTAGGAGGTGGCGGAGACTGTTACAGCGGAAAGGAGTCGTATAGTGACTTTCTGGTAAGGACTTATCCTGTTGACAATGGCTGGTTGGCGGGATGCTCAACCAACACAAAGGGAAACAAAGGTTATGCTTTATGTATCAAGGATGAAAATCAAGTTGCATTGATTGCTCCTGATGGTTCGCCCAAAAGCAACGTCAATGCGTACGGTGTAGGATTCGCTAGATGCCCTGTTGGTTACACAATAGCAGGAGGAGGCGGCGAATGTGCTAATGGAGGAGGTTCCATGAAAGCTTCGTATCCGGAAGGCAACGGTTGGATGTTGTTTTGCACATCAAACGATACTAACAACATAGCTATTGCTAATTGTGTTAAAGACGTGAACCAAAGAGCGGACTTTACCTCTCAGAAAATTTCATGTGATGCCAGTAACTATTTTTGCATGGCTACCTGTCCCGCTGGTAGCATAATAGCGGGAGGAGGCGGAAATTGCGGTAATGGTGGAGGTTCCATAATGCTGTCATATCAAAGCATGAATAGCTGGGTAATCACTTGTTCTAATGCTGCTCAGGGTAATATGGGTTTTGCTAACTGCATTAAGCCATAATGCCAGAAACGGCAAAAAAGATCCTGTCGTAAGGATCTTTTTTGCCATTAAAAAATATTCAGCCTACGATTGATGACGAGGTGACAGACTTCATTGCACTTAAAATTTGCTATTTTATTGTTGTATCGGCTCTCGTAAACGATGATTTCTCCATAAGGTTCGTCATGATCCCTAAAACGTCTCGACTTGATCCAAGACTCAGTCGAAGACTTAAGGCCCTGTATTCGTTCATTACCAAGGTCGCTAGAGAATTAGACTTATTACGAGCAAGCCACCTTGCTGCTGCTGCGAGAACAAGTAGTCTCCGATCGATCGCGCTCAAACGATCTGTTAGTGATACCATTTCGCCAACTTTTCGCATGCGAAACAGTGAGGAGGTTTCTCTTTCGTAACAAAGTTCTATATCTCTTGCGCATTGATAAAAAAGACCTAAACCGCGCACAAAAAGCTCCTTGTTACGAGCAAGCGTGCGGATTTTAGGAAGTCTTTTTGTCCAGCTTGTCTTGCTCACTGCAGACGACCAGAGAAAGGCTTCTGTGATGTAAACACCTTCATAATGCATAGCACCTTTCCGCACCGAAGCAATCATTGGCTGAAGATTCTCGGTTTTTTGAACGTGTTGGCACAAATCTTCCCAAACAAGTTCTTTCTGAAAACGCTTTTCAACTATGGTCATTTCCAAAGTTTCTTTTGTTAGTTTTATTGCCTCCTCCAAATTCCCAGATAACCTCAAAGCCCTGATGCGTCCAATACGCGCTCTTTCAAAAAACCGTGACAAGGGATCTGACTGCTCAGCCTTCAGAAATTCGTTAAACGCCATCGCGGCATCGCCGAGCCGAATAGCCCGCAACCCCTTAGAAAGCGAACGAAATGCTTCGCTGCCTATCGATGCTCTTTGCGAAAGATGATAGGAAAGTTGCTGCTCCCAAGCGGCCGCCCAATGATCGCCCTCGCGAAGAAAAATCTGACTGAGCGCAAGATGCAACTCTGCATAAAGGTAACCAATCTTTGAGGAAATGGGCTTGATTCCCTGCGTTTGAAGTATGGCATGCGCAATATCACTAAGACCCTGAACTTGCGCCGGTAACAAACCACCGTGGTTAATGTGATGAACCAGCGCTGAGACAATGTAAATGAATTTTTTCAGTTGAGCGGGTGCATTTGTTTCGCCCTCAAGGTCACAGATTTTAGTCAATGCAAAAGACAAACGTTCGCGATTGGATTGATCTGCCGCGATTTTATCCAATTCGCTCTTAATCCTGTCTTTTTCAGCGCTAATGAGATGGTCGCGCCACGCAACATGTATTCTCTGTTTGACCATAAGCATAAGTTTAAAACGAAAAGAACGATTATTCCAGAGTACCTTCTAGAAAGAAATCTTGAAGCAAGTGTTGTCAATCTTCTTGGGAAAAAAAGAACAAAAAAACTATAGCTCGAATGTACATGAGTACCGCCGATTTTCGACGTTGTTACCCGTCATACGGCAAGAAACCTTCTTAGCTTCCATTTTACACGTGCCCGTATCATCACAATCAGATTGCAGCCCTTTTGCAACCAGGCCGTTATAGAGCGTTTCAGCATTGCTGTTTTGTTCTGCTGCATACACATGACCGGCCACTTCACTATCCAAGACACATTCATAGCGCCGATCATTGACGTTGTCTCCCCTCACGAGACAATGAATATTAGTTGCTTCGGTATAACACACATCCATTCCGCAACCAATTTGAGCAAGTTTGGCAACTGCATCAAAAAGATTCTTATCGATTGAGACTGACGAATCAGGATTCACACACCTGTGAAAGTCATTTGGAGTTGCATACGGTAATAGGCAAAAGTCGACCATCGGGCTGCCGCATTCTAAGACAATCTCCATACTACATGGGGTATGCGATGACATGACCTGAGAAGAATCACCGGATGAAGTTGTTTTGCATGCAACGAGCGTTAACAGGGCTGCGACCAAAGCAAGCGTTCTTTTCATGGAACAATCTCCTAAAAAGTAGTTTTATATATAGGTTATCATTTACTGGCGATAAATTCAGTCAGATTTATTTGTAATGCCAGAGCCGCTTTGACATAAAATCAAAATTCTTTCCTTAATACAGTTGTTTTATTGTGATAGATCTTTTCTATACCGATCGAGAGACTAGGTTAAGAAATAACCAACTTCCTCTCCATCATTTCAAAAAACAGCAAAAGAACCATTGAAAGGACTAAAAACCCACAAGGGAGCAGAAAAGCCCTCTGCACCCCTAGAACATCGACAATGGATCCGAGGCAAAAATGAGCGATTCCAAGAAAAAGTTGGATCGCTGCAATCAACAATATAGTAAACGATTGCCACGCCTCTGCAAAAATGCGACTAACCCGTGCCAAAAAAAGAGGGAAAAAAGGCCCGAGAATCCCCGCGAAGGAAAACGCCAAATTGCTTCCTACATGGCCTAAAAGCATACAAACAAGCGACGCGACCAGAGAACTCCAGATAATTGCCCTTTCACGCCTAACAGTCCCGAATATGAATGAACCTGTTCGACTCAGGGCCAGAATCAGGAAAAAGCAAGAGACGTAAAACGACGCGTCAGAAATTGAAAACTTCTTGTACTCAACCAAATACGTCGCAAGCCACATAGACGTTAATACTTCACCCCCAACGTATGTTGTAAAGACCGCCAATATTAGAACTTTTAGGATTAGTAGCTTCTGATCCTTTTTGACAGGGACAGCTACCGGCTTTGAGACTTCTATGCCATCGTCTCGGTCGTACAAAAACTTGTAAATGTAAGTAACCATCGAAAAAGAAAGGATTACGCTCCCACTAAAAAGCCAGGGCCAAGCAACATCTTTTGAAAGGAAATATCCCGCTAAGAGGGGAGCAATTAAAGACGCAGCGCCGTAGGTTACGTGAAGTCCCGACAAATAGCGTCCTCGTTCTTCTGATTCTGTTCCTTTAATGGTCAAAATGTTTGAAAGAGTTCCCAGCACCGCAATTGCGGCGCCAAGCATAATGGCTAAAATGAGAAGCGTAGAATATCCGCCAACAAGGTGAGAAAATAAAACACTTACAATCGCAAAAACGCCAATCCCACAAGATATTCGTCGGTCGCACAAGATTTTAGAAAGAGGAATAAGCGAGATAATCGACAGGGCTGCGGCAATATTGCCGATCGTTAAAAAAAAACCCGTCAAACCATAACTAATATTAAGATCCCGCGCTATAACTGGAAGAAGCGGCCCTCTAACGTTATCGAGATAAGAGGAAATAAGGAGCATGAAGAAACCTGTAAAAAGGTAGGGTCCACGCTTCCACCCTTTTTGAACGCGATTCATTCTAGAAATTTGAAACCAACACGAATAACCTGACTATCCAAGTTCTTCCTCCAAGAAACTTCAGCTTTAAGAGGAGAAAGACGGCCTACTTTAACTGAGCACTGATCCCCAACTTGAAGCTTTTCAGTCGTCCTGATCGCAAGCCCACATCCACCCAGAGGTGCTTCCTCGATAATCAACCCAGCAACATCAGGCTGAAATTCTTTATTGTCTGAACTAAACATGATATAGGCCACATCCAGCGGGTCGGGTTTAAAGCGAAGATGTCTTCTTTTTGCTTTTTGGTCTACGTCGTTTCTCTGGGTGGCCATAATTTCCTTCCTCTTTTTTAAGGAGAAGATGATCTAGTCCATTTTTTAGCATTTTTAACTTAAAACCACAAACTATATTTTAATCGAAATATCCTAAAATTACATCGTGTTGAAGCATTTTTTCAAGCTTTATCTGAGTTTCGGACCCTGCCATTAGACGACTCGTTGTGCGCCTTGGCACGTGCACACTTGCCTCTCCGGCGACCGTTAAGTAGTTTCGTGTTTTTCCCAGTCTACGCCCCTCGTCATCGACGTCCTGTTCCCACAAGACCGGAAACGACCTACCTAAAAAACATCTTGCATATTTTTGATGCATCTCTCTTGACATGTGACGCAAGATTTCCGCTCTCCCTTTAAGATCAGCTTGTTTGACGTCTTGAGGAAGTTTCGAGGCTTCAGTTCCTGGCCGTTTGGAATAAGGAAAAACATGGGCGTAACCTATCTCCGCTGACTCCAAAACCGCCATCGTTTCGTTAAAATCTTTCTCAGTCTCTCCAGGAAACCCGACAATAACATCTGTTCCAATGTTAGCTTCACTAAAAAAGGTGCGCACAAGTGCCACACATTCCTGAAAAGTTCCTGCGCTGTAGATACGTTTCATCATTTTAAGAACCCGATCGCTTCCCGACTGCAGAGGCAAATGAAAATGATCGCAAAAAACCTCCTTATTTTTCGATAGAAGTTCAAGGAGATCTCTTGATACCTCATTAATTTCAAGGGATGACAACCGTAACCGCTTCAGTCCGTCAACCTTCAAGATCTCTTCAAGAAGACCGAGTAAGCCTTTTCCTGCGGAAGTTGGGTTAAAATCGCCTCCAAAATCCTTACCGTAATTTCCTATGTGAATCCCCGTCAGTACAATCTCTCCAATATTCTGTCCGACAAGACGTTTAATCTCGTCTACAATCAAACCTCTTGGGACACTAAGGCTTCTGCCTCTCGAATAAGGAACAATGCAGTAAGAACAAAAAGAGTCACACCCATCCTGCACCTTGACAAAAGCCCTCGTCCGAAGCGACAAACTCTGATCAAAAAACACGTCTCCATCCGTAGAGAGGTTATCCCTTGAAGCTCTCGCCAAATATTCTTGCTTCTGTTGAGTCCCCAATTCAAGTTTTTCGATTGCAAGACGCACCAAATCACTCTTCTGTGTGTTAGGGACAACAAGATCAATCTCATTCTTTTCTTTAAGTGAAGTTTCTTCTATCTGAGAAAGGCATCCCGCCAGGATAATCAGTGAATCAGGAGCGTTTCGCCGATAGCGCCGTACAAAATACAAGGCTTCCTTTCCTGCATTTTGCGTCACAGCACATGAGTTGATGACGATGATTTTGGCTAGGGCCGGATCTTCTGTCATCACAAAACCAGCCCTCACAAATCTGCCCGCTATCGCATGCCCGTCAAACGTATTGGCTTTACATCCCAAATTTTTAATGTGCACTTTCATCATGTCAGGAAAGCCCTTCCGTAGCTACCTACCTTGTTGTATGATCGGTTTCGTATATAGTACGAAATTTTCAGCCTCCGCAATAGAATCATGCTTTTGCGGTTAATAACCTGAACACTTTATGGTCGATTTTTGTTCTTTTCTCCTCTTTTTATGCTTCGGAGTCCATGCTTACGGAGTGTTATCGAGTTTTGGCGCCCTCAAGCTAAAACAGCCTAAACTTCTCGCCTGCTCTATTATGGCTTTTTTTTCCGGATTTTTTTTGCTCCTTATTGCTGCTATCGGTCTCGTATGGCTTTTCTACACCCGTGATTTTTCTGCTTCTTATGTCTTTAAGCACTCAAGCCGAGACCTTTCATGGGTTTACACATGTTCAGCTTTCTGGTCAGGGAAAGAGGGATCACATTTCCTCTGGGCCCTTTTTATGGCCTTCTTTGCTACGCTCGTTTTACTCTCCGCAAAAAAACATCGTTTATTTCTACCATATCTCATGGTGACATTTCACTCCTCCTTAGCTGTTATGTCTGGTGTTCTCGCGTTTTTTCATAATCCATTCGTCAGAGAATTACCCGTACCAATTGATGGACTTGGGCTCAATCCAATCCTTCAAAATCTTTATATTCTGAATATTTACAGGACTAGTTGTCGAATAATAAGAA
>CAILAO010000358.1 GCA_903832105.1 uncultured Pseudomonadota bacterium
ATTGACGCCCTGACTCGCGCTTCAGCGACTGTCAGGTCAGAAGGCATGGGAGCTCTGATTAAAGAGCGAGATCGCGCGAAATATCCTCTTTTCCGTGATGGCCTATCACTCATTCTTGCTGACTTTACTCCTGAAGAAATCAAGCATAATCTCACCGCAAAAATCAATGCAAAACAAAGCCAAATGGCGATCTCAAGCAACTTATTTGAAAATATGTCAAAAGCCTGTCCTGGAGTCGGCATGATGGGGACACTGATGGGTCTTATTTTAATGTTATCGAAACTTGATGATCCCACAAACATCGGCGGCGGCATGGCGTTCGCTATGATCACAACGCTCTATGGGCTTCTGCTGGGAACCATTATTTATGCGCCATGGGGCGAAAAAATTGCTCTCGAAGCCGAGAAGTATCTTGAACTTGATCTCTTTGTTCTGGAGGGCGTACTCCACATCAAAGGCAAGAAGTCTAACCTTCATCTTAAAGACATCATGAAGACATATGCTGGCATAAAACCCAAAGATGACGGCAGGTCAAGACCTGCTCAACCAAACACGAACCTCAATAAGCGAGGAGCTTAATCCCTTGTCCGAAGTATCTCAAAACACAGATGCGCCAGAAATTACGATGGCTAAAAAGCTTCGTGGGAAGAAAAAAGAAGCTCTTTGGCTTCTTTCATTCGCCGATATGACCCTGATCCTGATGAGTTTTTTTGCTCTTATGCTGTCGTTTTCAAGTTTTTCAACAAACAAATTCGAAAATGTCAAAGAAGGGATGCAAGATAAATCCCGTCCTCTCAAGCAGGATAATTTAAGGACGATATCCGAGAAGGTGCAAAAAGCCATCGAAAAAAACGATCTAAAAAATACAGTTCAGGTCACGTTCACAGCAAATGGAACTGCGATCGAATTTAAGGATGCCCTGCTATTTTCCTCGGGATCCGCGGACTCAAATAAAAAATTCGCTAAGGTCGTTGATTCCGTCATGAGCGTCATCGCCAAAGCTCCGCCCAAGTATAAATTAGTATTTGAGGGACATACAGACGATGTTCCTTATCGTGGAAAGGAATTCAAATCCAACTGGGAGCTTAGCGCCGCCAGGGGATTTTCGATGCTTCGAGAGTTCGAATCGCGGGGAGTCGATCAAAGAAGAATGTCCGTCCTAGCTTTTGCCCACACAAAACCCAAAGTTCCAATCGAAGGCAAAAAAGACAAAACCCTGGAAGATGCTCGAGGAGCCAATAGGCGGGTTGTCATAAGGATTGAATAGACGCTCCCTAAATGGCACTGGGTTAACGTATACGTCCTCATAGACATAGACTTGAAACTTGAGACTTCAACGTGATCTCTTTCTTGAAACGTTGAGCTTTTTCGCTAAAACTTCTACGAGAAATACGGCGAAGTAGCTGATCAAGTAAAAGTCTTCCGAAAGAGATCACGTTGAAACCATAAGATTATGACAATGATTAAGTCTAAGTCTTTCAAGGATTTTAACCTTAATCC
>CAILAO010000359.1 GCA_903832105.1 uncultured Pseudomonadota bacterium
AAGTTCCGCGAAGACCTGTTCTATCGTTTGAATGTTATTAACGTCGTCGTTCCCCCTCTTAGAGAGAGAAGGGAAGATATCCCGCTTTTGATTGATCACTTCCTAGAAAGCTACTCCAAGAGCGCTGGAAAGCCTCAAAAGAAAATTGCAAAGCAATGCCTTGAAAAAATTCTCGATCACGAATGGCCTGGAAACGTTCGCGAACTCGAAAACGAAGTCGAAAGACTCTGCGTTCTCGCAGGAGAAGACCTTGAAATTGCAGCAGACTTGTTGTCAACCAGGATCAGGGAAAAGGTTGATAACAAGTACCCGGGATACCGCGTTAACGGCAAACTAAAAGACGCCCTCGAAGAACTCGAGAAGGAAATGATCCGAGAGGGGCTAGAACGGACGAGATGGAACAAGTCTCGCCTCGCTAAGGAACTCGGTATCAGTCGCGCCGGTTTAATCATGAAGGTCGAAAAGTATGGACTAGATCAAAGAAATAGCAGTAGCGGCTAAAGGCCGTTTGGTTAATCACACAAAAAAAGAGGGGGCCACGGAAGGTCTCCTTTTTTTTCGCCATAGCCCTTGCTTTCCAGCACATAATCTACGATAATTACAAAAGAAAAATTCGACATTATCACTTTTCTAACATGCCCAACTGTGCAAGGAGGCACTTGCCATGACGATGAGACGCATCGGAAGACATCCGCTATTTATCGTTGCAACGATCTTTTCAGCTTCTTTACTGGGCGAATCCGCGTTAGCTGAATGGATCTCCTTAAGCAATAATTTGGAGCCAAGGGAGCCAACGCTTGAAGTCCTTAAATCTGATGCCGAGTCAACTATTGTGAAACTGACGTTATATGGTTTAGACGCAGAAAAAGTCACAATTGAAGGCGAAGAATACACACATCTGACGGTTCCGGGGCTTTCTGAAACAGACATTAAAGGATACCCTGAAGTTCCGAGAATCAGTCGCAACTTTCTTATTCCTTCTGAAGGGACACAGAAACTTCGTATTATCTCTCTTTCAAAGGAAGACTACTCCCTAGGGATCATTGCTCCGAGCAAGGGATCTCTTTCCAGGAACATTAATCCTGATGTCGAACCATATACATTTTCTGATTTTTACAGTGATGGCGATGCCTATCCAAGCCAATCTGCAACTCTAGACCACCCATTTACGCTTAGAAGCGCTCATGGTGTCACCATCAATCTTTTCCCTGTTCAGTATAGCCATCAAACTCGCATGACCACGATCACTCGAGAAATAACAATCGAATTAACCACTATTTCGCAGACGAAAAAATCTACAACCAGCCTATTTAGTGGTCCTCGTTCAAGTGATGATGGTTTTAACTCTATTTATCAGAGGCACTTTGCGAACTATCAATTGATAACACGAGCCAAAGACATCAATCCAAAGCACTTCATTAGAGAAAAAGGACGACTTCTAATTATTTCGCATCCGACATTTGTAAATTCGCTAGCCCCATTTATTGCGTGGAAAAAGCAGACGGGATTTTGGGTTAAAGTCGCGACAACAGCAGAAGCCGGCACTGGTTATCAGCAGATTGCGAACTTTATTAAAAAGGAGTATACCGCGAATGACATCGGTTACGTGGTTTTGGTAGGAGACGCGGAATTCATTCCTGCCTATGAGGGGACCGATCAGGGGGCTCGCAAAGCTGAAGCTGACCCTATGTACGCTCTTGTTGCTGGAAATGATACCTATCCCGATCTTTTTGTCTCACGAATCTCCGTAAAAACTCCGATTGATGTCGAAAACATCGTCACAAAAATAATTAACTACGAAAAAACTCCTGATCTCGATGGGGCTTGGTACAACAGGGCAACAGGGATCGCAAGTTCCGAGGGGAATCCTTCAGATAAACAGCGCGCAGAAATACTTCGTACCATGCTTGAAGGTTGGCACTATGCCAATACCGACAAGATATATGATCCTGGAGCAACGACAACCCAGTTGACACGGGCCTTAAACGAGGGGCGAAGCTTTATAAATTATCTAGGTCATGGAGACAAAACATCGTGGGTAACCAGTGACTTTTCAAATGCCGAAATCGACGGTCTCCGCAATGGATCAAAACTTCCCTTCATCGTGAGTGTGGCGTGCATCAACGGGAAATTCGGAACTGGTTCTGACTCTTTCGCTGAGCGCTGGCTTAAGGCAGGGTCTGCGAGCGATCCCAGGGGAGCCATCGCCATTCTTGCTTCATCAATCAACCAAGCTTGGGTTCCGCCCACGATCGGTCAAAAGGAAATCGTAAATATACTGACAAAAAAACAGGCCACGACGATTGGTGGAATATATACCAATGGCGTCATTGCGATCTTGGAAGATAACGCGGACAGATCTGTAGAAACATTCCAAACATGGCACACATTTGGTGATGCTTCTTTGCAAGTTCGCACGGCAAAGCCTGTACCAATCCAGGTTGCAATTCCTGAAATCTTATCACTTGCTCATCAAGAAATTCGATTTGAAGCTGGAGAACTTGGAATTGCCTTAGGCATGGTGCAAGATGGAGAACTCGTTGGATCCGCAGTATCCGATGAACAAGGCATTCTTACCATCAAGACAAGTGCTGCGATGAAACCAGGGGAGGTCCTTCTGACCTTCACCGGATTTGATAAAATTCCACTAATTAGAACGGTTGTCCTCACGCTGTAGGACGATTTTTTAAAGATATTGGAGATATCCCAACTATGGGCTGTACTGAATGGCGCTGGATCAAGGTTGAAATCCTTGAGAGACTTAGACTTAATCATTGTCATAATCTTATGGTTTCAACGTGATCTCTTTCGAGAGACTTTTACTTGATCAGCTACACTTCGCCGTATTTCTCGTAGAAGATTTAGCGAAAAAACTCAACGTTTCAAGAAAGAGATCACGTTGAAGTCTCAAGTTTCAAGTCTATGTCTATGAGGACGCATACGTTAACCCAGCGCCATTCAGTACAGTCCCTAATCCGCGACCAAATTGACGATTAGGGCGTGTTGAAAAAGCACCATCTGCGGCGTTACTCGTCGTCTCCGCTCCTCGTTTACCTCTAGTAAACTGCGAGTGCTCGACTTCCTCGTGCCTTGCATCTGGCACTTTTTCAACACGCCCATTAGATTTTTAAAGTCGTCGCAAAATAGGCTACTGCTGCAATCGCCGCCGTGGTGGAGCGCAGAACGTTCGAAGAAAGACGGACACTCTTACAACCGAGTCCGGTCATGAACATAATTTCATCTTGATCAAAGCCCTTTTCACCACCGACTAAAACCAAAATGGATCCATCTTGTTTTGGTGGAACGCTTGAAATAGTTTGCTCAGCATCTTGATCCAACGTGTATATACTTTGGTAGGTCGATGCCTTGTGCGCGAGAAAATCCACAAGGCTTTGGTGAACATACAGTTCGGGAATCCAGGCTCTTTTTGACTGTTTCACGGCTGTACGAATAATTTTCTTCCACCGATCGACTGCCTTTTCTGAAAGTCTTGCCCTGTCGCTGCCTGACTGCTGAAAAACATGTAAAACGTCAACACCAAGTTCAGTTAAAGATGGAATGATCTCATCAATAGATCCTGCTCTCAGGACTCCAAGCCCGAGAGCCATTTTCTGTTCACGGGTTTTACATTCATTTACAGACGTCACTCTAACAACCACTTGCCTTTTAGTGACTTCTTTAACCACACCATCAACCAAAATACCTTTGCCATTTCCAACAGCGACGACATCGCCCTCTTTTAGGCGAAGGACTTTTACTAGGTGATGAACTTCGTCTTCATCATGAATCTTCCAAAGATCTTGAGATAAGGGTTCCCCAAAGAATTGATATTGATGTTTCATCGCTTTACCTTATCTTTTTAAATTGTATGGAAGACCAACCAGCTAGCTCTCCCTTTTTAACGACCATAAGTCCGACTTTTTCAGAGATATTCGTAAGATGGTCTTCATGTTCGACTAAAAGACCTGACAAGATCAATGTCCCACCTAACCTTGTCGCCCGAGCAAGGTCCGGAATAATGCGCTCTAGAACGACAGTGAGTATATTCGCAACCACAACATCAAAAGCGAGCGGTGCCGGAGGAGAGGGCGGTATCGTCGCTTGAACGATATTCACATGTGCGCCGTTTCGTTCTGCATTAGCCTTTGCTGCACTAATAGCGTCGCAATCGATATCTGTGGCGAAGACCTCACGCACGCCGAGTTTTTCCGCTGCAATTGCAAGAATGCCGGTTCCAGTACCGACATCTAGAAAAGTTTCGCAACTTTTCAATTCACCAGACTTCGCAAGACTTTCTATCGCCGCAAGACAAACCTTTGTGGTTTCGTGCTGCCCTGTCCCAAAAGCCATACCAGGTTCGATAATGAGAGGAAGGTTCTCAGTCGTTTGATTTTTTCCCTGGTCATTAAGGGTTCGAATCCAGGGGGGAAAGATATTAAAAAATGTTGTCGAAAAAGGTTTGAAACTTTCCTTCCATCCTTCCTGCCATACTGATGAATCCATCGTTCGAATATCACACACAATTATTTTCTTAAATTCCTGTTCCAGTTGAGCTTTTAGTATCTGCAAGGGTTCAATAGCGTATTTGTAGATCATGATGGGACTGGCATCTCCCCCTAATCTCGTGAACGCCTCGCCTACGTCAAACTGAAGCCCATATTCATGATCTATATCAAGTTCGTCAACGGCTCCCTCAACGAATTCGTTCCAGCCCTTTGATACAAGATACTGCTTCACCTTCTCCTTAAGCGCGAAAGTCAAAGAAGAATCTAAGCTATTGAAGGAAAGCCGCAATTCGTAGGTTTTTGAGGAGGTCGTCATCACTTCGTCTACCTGTTTTTAGAACCAGGAAAAAGTTGCCCAGAGCACGCCCATTTCGATATCTCACAAAATCTGATATAGTACAATATAGAACGCTCTTCGTTTCGCGATGTAAAATCGAAATCCAAACAAAACACCGCTTATCGGCATGAGAAAAAAAAACTTTAGAGGGAAGAAAATGCCTAGAGGGGGACAAAAGTACCTGCTTCGAGCCTTTAAGCCAGAGATAACCCCTCAAAATAATTGACGAGTGATTTGGCACGAAGTGTGCTTTTAGGAGACTGACAATCTAGGTTTATTTTCGCGAAAAGAATCGTTTTTGCTTCAATTACGTTATTCGCTAGGATTGTTCACTAAGGAGTTTTTGTTGAGTAGTCCACTTCTTTCCAACATGATGCCACCCGCTCCAGCCGAGTCGCTCTTTGCGACCCACGCTGCAAATTCGTCGGTTGAAGCACCAAGTTCGGGACTATCAAGCAAGCAGAAATCCCCACCACCTACGAATAAATCGGGCAAGTCCTTTTCGGATGAACTTATTAGCAAAACCGAAAAACCTGCCGCACTCGAAAGAAAACCGTCAATTTCCCCGATAAAACCAGACGATCTACCCGATGATAACAATTTTGACGATATTTCGTTGCCATCTCTTCCCGCAAGAGACCAACGGTCAACCGTGCGTTCACCTTTACGAAAAAGCATTTCTAATGCTATTCACTCTTCCGCAGTCATCTCATTTTTGACCGGCCGCTTGGATGAGATCGATCCTGCCGCAATACCGACAATCGTTGTTGGCAATCCATTTATTAAAGACGCTCTTGCAAAAGAAGATATCAGTGCGTTTCTCCAAACACCCATGAAGCTTTCACAGCTTCTTGCAGGACTGGATCTTAATGCGGCACTTCTCCAAGGATCATTCACTCAAGAAGACCTTAATAGCGTCGTGACGCCAAGTGAATTTCTCAAGTCAATTGGCGTTGATCCCCAACGGGTGCTTACTGAGTTAAATCTTCTTCGTTCAAACCTTCAGGTTGATGGACTGACTCCCTATCTGCAACGCGCCATCGCCATGCAATCTCAAAAACCTAGCGCCAAGCGCGGCACTTCCGACAAATCCTCATCACAACAAACACAAGATAGTGAGCTAAACGGGCAGAAGGCAACTGATCCATTAACACTAGCTGCCATGGGCGGCGGAGCTGCTGGTATGTCCGCAGCAGCGAGCATGAACTCTCCAGACGGCGCTGTCTCAAACGAAGGAGCAGACAGCTTACCAATCCAAAAATCAGCCGTCGAAAAGACATCTTCTCCAGGTCAAGGACTTTCGAAAAACACCAGTGGTGGCAATAGTGGTAGCAAAGCCCCAAGTTTAAACCCGAAAGGCTTGTCAGCCGGTCAATCTTCGATAGATCAACCCTCGGTTTCGTTCGGTAAAATTCCAGGCGATCTTTCGGGTGTCGACCCAAAACCAGCCATTTCAGTCGATAAAAAGTTTACCGATGTCTCGATTCCTGCGGGTAATAGCGTTGATATCTTAAACCCACGAAACACCGCAAATACGTCGCCGAGCTTCGAAACCAGCACTTCTGCGCTTAGCATAAAAGGCATTCCCGTTAAGACCTCTGAATTTGTAATGCCGCGCAACTCACAACCGATATCGTTCGAAAGCGCATCCGTCGACCCATATCTTGCTATCTCGCAAAATAACTCTTTTAAAGACCTATATACATTTTCGCCCGATCCTGGTGAAGTTTCGACCAGTTTGTCAGCGTCAGCCGCATCGACAAACCCAGGCGAAATTTTATCACCGCAGCGTATTTTGCTTGATCGATTTAATAAGCCAATACCTCAGGATGTTCCGATTTCTTCCGGCGGGCAGAAGGCCGAATCGATCCTCGCACGACCCTTGGACGCAGTTCTTACTAGCGAAAACGCCGCCTCCTTTGATCCTCGATATTTCGATAGCCAGAGAGCAACGTCATCACAATATAGCACCATATCAAAAGAAGCCCAACAAATTGGACCAACTTCATCTCCAATACTGGCGTCCGCGATAAGAAACCTCGACTCATCACAATTTTCTTCGGGTGGTTTCATGGGCCACTTCCCAAAAAATCTTTCTCAGCAGGGCTTAACATTAGGGGAGTTAGCTGGACTTGATAAGGGCGAGTCTCGGGATGATGAGAACGAATTTTCAGATTCACTGCCAACGACCATTGATAATCCTAACAATTTAAAAACTGCCACTATAGACCGTGCAGGCCAGACCGCCGATCCTTTTTCGATTAGTAATCATAAGCCTCAGATCATGAAACACCTAGTTGATAAGGCGTCTATGCTGATTAAAGACGGCGGCGGATCAGTAAGGATCGATCTTGGATCTCCCGAGCTTGGGCGCATCGATCTGGCGATTTCAGTAAATCACGACAAAGTTAGCATGAAGATTCTCACAGATTCCAATAAGACTCGCGAAATTCTTGGGCAAGATCTCGAAAAACTTCGCGAGACGTTATCGGGTCAGCATCTTCAACTCTCGAAAGTTGAATTAGGGACCGACGATAGCTCACGTCGTCAGTCTTCATTTCAAAACGGGTTCCAATGGAATCAAAATTTCTCCCATTCTTCATGGAATGGAGATCAGCGTAATCCAGCGAGCAACTTCTTTAATGGACAGCAGAATCAATGGAACTCTTCAAGTGAATCGCTGTTCAATCAAACGAAAAATTTTGGAGTTCCAACTCCAATCGGCAGAACACGATGGAGCCAAATCGGCTTAACACCGTTCAAACCCCTCGAGGTTTCGCGCGCGAACGGTCATATCGAAGTTCTGGCGTAATATGACGTCATCTAGATAGGGAAAATGACATGGGAAATCCAGTTCAAATGCGGGTCAATCCGCCTACTCAGCAGGCCCCACTTGTATTAAGTAATGAGAATATATCTGGTCCGCAAGATGTAATCGATAACGGCACCGATGTTGCTGCGAAGACTGACTTTAAATCGCTTCTTATGAATTCTAATGTCGATGTCGCTCAAAAAAGAGCCGGAGAAAATAAGAACGATCTTTCAAAAGCAAAAAATGATGATGAATTTTTCAAAATGCTCGAAGAGAAAACAAAAATCCAAAGAACCCCAAAGTCAACCCTTGGCAAAGACGAGTTTTTAAAGCTTTTTGTCACACAGCTGCAAAATCAAGACCCTTTAAACCCACAGGATAGTGCGGCTATGTCCGCTCAACTCGCCCAATTCAATAGTCTTGAGCAAATGATGAACATGAACAAGTCTCTTGAAAAGATGGCCGACTCGCAAGACACGAATCGTGCATGGGGTCTCATCGATTACGTTGGAAAAGAAGTCCAGGTAAACAATGGCGAGATCATACTCCGTAGCGGCAAAACAAGCGATCTAAGCCTTAGTATTGATAAACCGATTAATGCCGCTGTTCTCCAAATTAAAGATGAGGCAGGTGTCGTTGTTTCGACCCAGGATCTAGGAAACCTCAACGCCGGCGACCATAAACTTGCGTGGGATGGTAAAGATTCGAAGGGAAAATTGGCAACGGATGGGCATTATCGCTTTAACATCGTTTCCAAGGGGAAAGAAGAGGAACCAATTCCAGTAAAAGCCACGAGCAAAGTGAAGATAACAGGGTTGGATTTGCAGGATAAAACTGGAAGCAACTTCTATACGGAGCTTGGCAAACTTTCTCTTAAAGACATTTCCGCCGTGGGATCGCCTGGGTTTTCTCTTAACGCAAGTACTCCAAAGAATTCCGAAAATGGTAAAACCGAAAAAACAGATGGGAAGAGCCAAGCTACTGAGCAGGCTCCAAACCAAGATCAATCAGATAAGGGAGCAGCGGCAGCTCCTCTTGTAAGTGGTCAAGAGCAAACTGTCGCGGCTTCTGGCACGTCAAATCAGTTAAATGACAAGACAAATTCCGCTTCGACTTCAAAGTCAAATAAGGACGAAAAGCTCCAGACGATTGAGCCCATGTCACAAAAAGAGCCTCAGGCAGGCACCGCCAATGCCGCTCAACCATTTAATTTGCAGGAAGAATCAAAGAAAGAACCGTCTCTGAGTGAGAAAAATAGAGACAAAGTCGAAGTCCCTTCGGCTAGATCAGCTGAACGTTCCTCACTTTTTCCTCACGATCCAGTAACCCCCGCAGGTCCTATTCCTGATCCGTTCAAAAACTTTAGACGCACGAGTTCTTAGGTCGGATCGCCTCCAGAACATACCAGTTTGCAGAACTATGTCTTTCAGCAATGCAGACTATTAAGGTGTGTACTCAATTTAAAATCGTAGACATCGACTTCTGCTTACTCTTGAGGCATAAACGTGATCTTTTCTCTGAAACCTTAGCTTTTTCGC
>CAILAO010000360.1 GCA_903832105.1 uncultured Pseudomonadota bacterium
GACGCCGCCGACATCAGTCTTGTGCGTGATTTCAGGAGAGAGGACCTTAAGAACCACCGGATAGCCAATCGTTGAAGCGATCGCTACGGCGTCTTCAACGGTAGCGGCCTGGCGTGGACGAGACGTCGGAATTCCATAAGCTTCAATTAAAAGCTTCGACGCTTCTTCCGACGGCCCCAGTTTCTCTAAATCCCGCGGAAAGAATGATGATGCCTAAAATACCTGACTCACCACACTCCCGGACTAGATCGGGAACGGATGGAGCCGAAGCGCAAATCACCGCAAGGTCTGGAGTTCGGGGAAGATTTTTCACCTGGTCATAGCATTGAACACCAAGAACAGCCTCTGCTAAAGGATTGACCGGATAAACAACACCACGAAAACCTGAACCCACGAGATTTCTTAAAACAAGTCCGCCAACAGACTTGGGATTTTCTGTAACGCCAACCAGCGCGATCCGCTGAGGCTTGAAAATTCTGTCAAGGTTGTGGATACTCATAGAACCATCTCCTCTTTTCCGCAGGATTATAATCGAGGATTAGGAAGGAGTCACACGAAAGCTACTTTATCGAGATATGACCAATGACTTTGCTTTATAATGAACGGGGCTTTTTAGATCACGAAACAGGGCACCACCCGGAATGCTCTGAAAGACTTCATGTTATTACAGACATGCTTAGCAAAACCGGTTTAGACAGACTTTGCAAGTCACCCATATTTGAACCTATTGATAAGCGAAGACTTAAGAGGGTCCATTCGTCTCACTATATTGATCAAGTCTGGGCTCTTACTAAATCGGGTGGAGGCCACTTTGGGTCCGATACAGTGATTAGCCCAGGTTCCTACGATGCGGCCTTACTGGCTGCCGGAAGCGTTTGTGACGCGGTCACAAGAGTTGTCCAAGGTGAAGATAAAACGGCACTTTGTTTGGTTCGCCCTCCCGGACACCACGCACTTGCGAGCCAGGCGATGGGTTTTTGTATTTTTAACAATATCGCCATTGGGGCTAAGGTTGCGACCGACGAGCTTCGGCTCAACCGTGTGCTCATCGTCGACTGGGACATTCATCATGGCAATGGAACTCAGGCAACTTTTTGGGAAGATCCAAGGGTTGGTTTTTTGTCCATCCATCGTTCGCCTTTTTATCCTGGCACGGGAGGCGCTGATGAAACAGGTCATGGCGGCGGCTTGGGCTATACACTAAATCTGCCCATCGAGTATGGAACTTCTCGAAGGGATTACCTGGAAGCGTTTGTGACCCAACTCGAACGTTTTGCGGACAAAATCAAGCCGGAACTGGTTTTAATAAGCGCTGGTTTTGACGCCCATCGCGAAGATCCTGTCGGAAATCTCGGACTTGAAACAGAAGATTTTATTCCTCTCACAAAAGCCGTTCTCCAAGTTGCGGCGACCCATGCCAGCGGACGCGTCGTCTCAGTTCTGGAAGGGGGCTATAATTTGCATGTCCTCCCAGAGGCTGTCCGTTTGCATTTAGAAGAGATACATTCTTTTCATAAGAAGTTTTGAGATTTAGCGTGCTCGGTTTTGCTCTTCGACGTTTGCCATGTCGTCGAAAGTAAGTTGAGTCAATGATCAGAGAAATATCTTGACAGATGTTATGAGCATATGCTTATAATGGTCGTAGAGGTGTTTTATGGCGAGACCGCCATGCTGTCGCCGGATAGAAGGAAAACCTATCGCTTTGGCTTTCAAACCGGCAGGTATTCCTGCGTGTGAACTTGAAGAGGTCGTGATGGCTCTTGACGAGTTTGAGGCTGTGCGTCTTGCTGACTTTAAAGGCCTTTACCAAGAGCAAGCTGCCGAGCGGATGGCTGTTTCTAGGCCGACCTTTGGTCGTATTATCGAAGCAGCACACAAAAAGATCGCTGAGGCGCTAGTTCTCGGAAAATTGCTCAAGATCGAAGGCGACTCAGTCTGTCAAGAGCGCGAGACTCCTTGTCCTAAATGCCGGAACAGGAAGAAAAATGGACGTTCAACGTCTCGAAAATAGTTTTAACATAGGTGCGATGAGCGCCTTTTTGCAAGGAGAAAGTGATGAAAATATGTATTCCAGTAACTGAAGACTTAGGTCTTCAAAGCCCTGTCTGTGGTCACTTTGGCTCGGCGCCCCTCTTTGTTCTTGTGGATACCGACACCGGAAGCTTTCGCTCTATTCCAAACCAGAACTTTAACCACGCCCACGGCACTTGCCAGCCTCTCATGTCCTTTGCAAATGAGAATGTTGATAGTGTGGCTGTCGGCGGAATTGGCATGGGCGCGTTGAACAAACTTCAAGCAGCGAACATCCAAGTCTTTATCTCGACCCATCCAACGGTCGAGAAAACGATAGCAGCGCTAAAGTCAGGTACTCTGCAGAAAGCATCGGCAGCCACGGCTTGCGGACATCACGGACATGGCCACCACGGGAGTGCTGGTTCAGGTCACGGGCCATGTGGAAAATGAAATCTTTGAATTGGGAGGATTTTTATGTTCAGGTTATGCGCTTTAGTTCTTTCTGTTGTTACTGTTCTTTGTTTTGCAAGCTTCGGAAAACTTCTTAAAGCAGAAGACGTCAATAGTTTTACGACCGAAGCTGCTGCCAAAATGATTGCGGAAAACAAATCCAGTGGAGATTTTGTTCTCCTCGATGTGAGAACCCCTGCGGAGTTCAAAGAGGGACATCTTGAAAATGCTACTCAACTTGATTTCCATGCCGGTGATTTTGCAACACAGTTGAGCAAGTTAGATAAAAAGAAGACTTTTCTCGTCTACTGCCGTTCCGGCAATCGCAGCGGAAAGGCCGTGAACATGATGAAGACAAGTGGGTTCGCTAAAGTTTACGACATGCTTGGCGGAATAACAAAATGGAAGAGCGAGAATCGACCGGTCATCTCAAAGTAAAATAAAACAGGAGTTGCGCTTGGTTAAGGTTAAAAATCTTGAAA
>CAILAO010000361.1 GCA_903832105.1 uncultured Pseudomonadota bacterium
ACGCTTGGCTGTTGGGCTGCACCGTCTTCCATAGGCTGCGTGTCCTCTTCTCTGTCATCTACGTAAACCTCCATTATTGCTTTTTGAACCCTGCTCTTCAGTTCGGGGCTGGCTGAAAGGGCCTCTGCGGCCTTCTGCCTGCCCTGTCCGATCATCTCCTCCCCCAATGCGATCCATGCGCCTTTCTTGACCATGACCTTGGCCTCCAGTGCGCAATCTATGATATCGAATTCAGGGACTATCCCGTAGCCGTAGAGCATGTCGAATTCCGCAATCTGGAAAGGCGGAGCCACTTTATTCTTTATGATCTTGACCCGGCATCTGTGCCCTATCATGTCTCCGGTCGAATCCTTTATGGGGGCGATCTTCCTCATGTCGAAACGAAGCGTGGCGTAAAATTTCATGGCGTTTCCGCCGGGGGTTGTTTCTGGCGAATTATGAACTAAAATTCCATTAGTAACCCCTCCTACAAAATATGATTTAGTGTCTGCAACACTGATGTCGTACTTTCCTTTCATTCTCATTTTTCTTCCAGAGGCGAAAGTTTTAGCCTTAATTTCCACAAAAGATGGTTTCAGCTCTTCTGTGTGTTCTAGTTTAAAATCTTCATATTTCCCCCTATAACAATCTGCTAGCTTATACTCCATGCACGCTGGAATAAATTTACAGATAGCCTTATGAATCTTTAAAGTATTTTCCTTGTCAAATACCACGTTGCCATTTTTAAAATGACAATCAAAACCTCTTTTCTTGAATTCTTCACAAATATATCCCATTGTGTCTATATTCTTTGCAAATCTTTTAACACATATTGAACTCCTGGAATGACTATCATTTTCATCAAAGCAACCATCATCCATGTACCACAGTGCGAGTGAAAGCTCAGAGTAGTTGCTAAAGAAAAACTTCACATCTCGGTTGGGAATAAGTTTTTTTACCTCACTCCATTCGCTACGGTATTCGCTTTCCAATCTGCTACCGTTCTGCTTGAATTCAAGAATGCCCAATTTTGCAATTTTCCATTGCAAATATTCAGGATTGTTCTTGTCTTGAAATTTAAGTGAAGCTGTATTATCGCTCCTTCTGGAAATATGACAATCTCCAATAAATGTGCCGACTAAAAAATCCTTCACACTTCCATTAAAAATACTTCTGTATCTTGATAATAATTTATCTCCGACGTTAACATTGGAAGCCTTTCTCCATCCGAGCTCCGTCATGATTTCATGATTTGGAGTTACGGTGAATCCATTAAGTCCATTTTTAGAGTCAAAAGCGCCCGTTACAAATGAGAGATAATCACTAGAACAACCCACATCTCCATTGTGGTGCCAATCCGTTATTTTGCGAAACACAATAGAATTGGTCGGTTCGTCAAAGGTGATGACATTTCCCTGAATCCTATTGTCTACAACTTCCCTTATGGGTAAACTTCTTCCGTCTTCGAAATTTATCAGCGTTTCTCCGTGCAGGCATCCGAACATCACGCCCACCTTCTCCCGCATCTGGTTGGTGAAGACAACTACGGTCTGGGATATGTTTATCGAGCCCATGAGCTTCCTCAGCACCTGGGACATCAGTCTGGCCTGGCCCGCCGGTTGCTGGTTGGCATCTATTTCGCCTTCAAGTTCGGCCCTGGGGACCAGGGATGCTATCGAGTCCACTACAATCACTGCGAACTTATTGGTTTTGATGAAATACTCAAGGGTTTTCAGCGCCTCTTCCCCGCAACTCGGCTGGGAGAATAGGAGATTATCAGTGTCCACTCCCACTTTTGCAGCATACGCCCTGTCCCACGACTGCTCCATGTCGATCATGGCACACACTCCGACCTTCTGACCTTGCGCTATTATGTGATTGCACAGGGTTGTTTTCCCCGAATTG
>CAILAO010000362.1 GCA_903832105.1 uncultured Pseudomonadota bacterium
ACATCGACAGGAGCGAGACGCGCGATGATCTTGTAAACCGTGGCGAGGCCTTCGGAAGTCCCGACCATGAGCCGTCCCTGGACTTGCAGAGAGTCGTCTATTTTGGAGGACGAAAGCAATTGGATTGCTTCGAGATCTTCACGCAGCATAGCCCTTTGAAGCACGAGAGCCAAAAACTCCGATGCCGCTTCAAGCGAAGACTGAAGGCCAGGCGAAAGTTCGAGTAAAATGTTGTTAAAAGAAAGATAGAAAATCGCAAGGAGTCTTCCCTCAGCAACCACAGGAAAGCCAGCAATGCTTCGAACACCTTTAAAGAAGACAGTCGTCTTATCGCTGACTTTCTGCCTTAGACCCTCAGGCAACATGACTTTCGCTCTGTTTTTCAAGATCTCTAACGTGAGGTTTTGCGGCATTTTGTCCCAAACATCCTCGGCCTCTCTATCCGAAAGCCCGTGAGATGCAATGAGTTTGAACGCCCCTTTGCTCTCGGCAAGAACGAGCATTCCATTAGCGGCACCAGCTCCTGTCACTAGAATCTCCAGAAAATTTTTGAGTGCGCTGCGGAGTTCACTTCGATCGATCATCGGTTTTGAGGACCAGTGTAGAAGACGCCCCAAAAAGCTCTGGGCATACTCAGGCAGATCGATATGAGCATTCTCCATTGTGACGCCATTTAGCTTTTCGCGGTCACACTCTAGACTTTGACAAAGCGCTTTTTCTATCAACATCCAAGAAAGCCCCGCGACCTTCGTCGGCACTCCTACGGTAAGGATGCTGTTTGAGGGGGCCGATGATTTTAGCTCTTGAACCATGAGCGTTGCACTGCCATCCTTATATCGCGCAAAGACAGCGAGCTCTCCAAGTTCAGGAACGTTTACATCAGCATCGGCCTGACCCGAAAATGAAAAAGTCTTCGTCGAAAGGTCTTGAAGCGCAACAAGTCGTCCATTTCCGGTCCAAGCTAGAAGTGCATAAGGCGGGAAGTCTTGGTTTGCCTCATTCGTAATATTTTTCGATTTATCGCAGTGCATAATCGCAACTCCCGTCAGGGTGTTTCATATCCAAAAACATTCGTTTTATTCAATAAGAACATCTTTTGGTGTGTCAGGTCCGATAAACGTCTGGGTTTCCGCAATAACAACACCGTTTTTCATGACTTTAATGTGATGAGTTCCAAACGGTAATTTCAACTCTTTTGAATTCGTAAAGCCATATTCAATATCATCGATATAAAGAAGACCTGGCTCATTTAAAACAAAACGATGGGTTGCGCTCTTAGGTGTGAGTTCGAATTTTAGCTTCGCTTGCGGTTCGTCATTGACAACGAGGCTTTTTTCGAGCGTCTCCATATAGCTATTTTCCAAGCGAAAGGTGTGTTTACCAAGTTTAATGGGGAACGGCTTCGCGCGAGGAAGTCTGCCAACAAAGATTTGATCGACATAAAGATCAGCCCAAACATTAGATGTAATAAGAACGAGAGATTCCTTGGCTATGTTTTTCGACGGTTCATGGAGGGCAAGAGACTGAATTAAAGGCTTAGTCGCGGGACTAGTGCTATCAGATGATTGACTCGTTTGAACCGTAACGGTGCTTTTAGGTGGCTCATTCACAGGCTGCTTCTTTAACAGAAAAGCCCCAGTTCCAATAACAGCCACAAGGCTTGCTCCCGTGATGGCCCAAGTTAATGAACGCCTCATGGAGCGCTTTTTATCTTTTAGGATGGCCGTATCTACGATCGATTGAGGAACGTGAGATTTATCGATCGTTTCCTCAATACCAGTTTCAAGCCACGTGGCCCTAAAAGAAATCCAATGCGCTTTTTGTTTTGGAGAAAGACTCGGATGTTCGAGGGCTTCTCTAGATTCCTTTAAGAGAGCAACTTGAATGTTAACGTCTTGGCAGGTTCCTGGCGTCATATATTCAGCAACGCATTCCTCAGGAGATTTAGTTGTCAATGTTTGAAGCTTTTCGCGGAGGGTCACATGGACTTCTTCTGTCACACGTTCGCCGAGAGAAAAAAGACTCGAACGTTCACGATCATCGAGATAGCGTCTTGCAAGAGCGGTCAGAGGAGGGTAAGTTCCTTCCGAGATTTCATCGATCTTCTTTAGTAGGCCCGACTTTAAAAAGTTGTAGAGAGGAAGCGGGGCAAGATCCGGAAGAACCGTTTTACCGGATAAAAGTTCGAGCAGCATAATGGAGGTTGAAAAAAGATCCGACAAAGCATCAGCTGGTTTTCCTTCAAGAATGCGATGATCGATATACTTTAAAGTACCCGCGATTGTTTCACCTGTTGAGATTCCAGGAGATGACGCAACTCCAAAATCAATTAAGATAATCTTTCCATCACCAGTCAGCATAATATTTGAAGGATTGATATCTCGATGGAAAACTTTAAGTTTATGTGAGGCCGCCAACGCTGACAAAACCTGAACCATGATGCCAAGCACTGCGATCGGATGAATGGGATGGTCAAGCTCTCTAAGGCTGCGGCCTTCAAGCCATGCTGTAACCATCCATAGACATTCGCGTCGATCCTCATCTTGGTCTTGGACAATGTCATAGATACCGATGATGTTGGGATGACTGAGCGCTGCCAGTGTCCTTGCCTCACGAAGCGCTACTTCGCTGACCGACATGTGGGAGGCTGTTAAAATCCGCTTCAATGCCACCATTCGATTGAGCTGCCTGTCGATCGCCCGATAGACAGCTCCCATGCCTCCCTTGCCTTTTAGCTCGATGATCTCATAACGTCCGCTAATTAACCGACCTTGTTCACGGGCCCCGAAGGACGTGGAGATGTGCGGATCAGTTATATTAGTCGTGTTAGACATGAAGGGCGATTTCTATAGTTTATTAAAAAGTTTCTTAAAAATTTAAAACCCAAGTTTTATATCATAAGACTGCCCAAAGTGGCAGCCTCTTTAAAGTACCATGCGTCAAATGACTGCCACATGTGGCAATTCCGTAAGATGCTTTGAGTAAACATCTTTAATTATACCTAGTTAAAGATTGGCCCGATTGATGCTTTAGACGATCGGTGTTGTGACTACGACCGGAAAAATCCGGAACATTGTTCATGCTTTGGAAGGAGAAACATCATGCGTCTTAGTGGAAGAAAGTTATTAATCGCAACTCTCATGGCCATCTCACCCCAACTTACATCATGTTATCTCGAAGTTGATGAAGACCCGAAGGACGACGAGACAGTTGTTACTGAAGCCTACGTCCCTTACGAACTATCCAATACCCACTGGTGTGATAATAAGCAGGCCTATATTCCACGCGAGTATTATTCATTTTATAACTGTGTGGAAGACGGCAACTCGACCTGGCTGCTAAGTAAAAAAGCCGAAGAATCACGAGGACTAACCGTTTTTGTCTACTACATGCTGACCGAAGATCTTGGCAGTGAACACTCTGTAAATGTCGAAGCCTTCGATAACCCGAGATTCGCCGGTAATCCAGTCGCTTCCGTAAGAGTCAGTGGGTTTTATGCCAAGAAACCCGGCGATTTTTCGAAGACAGAAATCTTTTTACCTCAAGGAACCTATTATTTAAGGGCATATCTTGCAAACGACGAAGAAACGGTCGTTCCATATTCCTATGAAGGTATGGATCTTGTCGGTGACAAACCGGTTGGATTATTCGGCGCTCTTTCGAGCCCGCAGACTGTGCTCGTCAAATCAAAACAAGAAGTTTCAGATCTTTCGCCAGTCAATATTTATCTCGATAAACTCTTCAAAAAACCGCAATCGGAAGAAACGAAAGCTAATCTCAGAGTTATGCTCGATGTTCAGGAAGGCGTCTTTGCGCCCGTTGGTCGTGATGTTCTCGTAAGACTTTATAAGACCAGCGACTTTGCAGAAGAGCCTGTCTTTGAAGAAAAAATGGCCTCGGACAATTTCCTCGTTCAAGGTCGCATCGGAAAAGCTGAACTCGTGATGACGAATCTTCCAATCGGAAGTTATCTTGTATTCGCATTCATCGATGAAAACGGCAATGGCTTCTTTGACGAAAGCGAATCCTCCTCGACCTATTCCGTTGACAAAGAACCTAAACGCGTAGAAATCAAGGCCAAGCGAACGGAAACGATCGCGATGAAGCTTGAAAAACCCAAGAGCGAAACCCCTCCATCAAATCCTACTAATCCAGCAACACCAACCCCGACACCAGTCACGAAATAAGGGTCGAATGATTGAAGCAGTTCACAAACCTTACACTAAAGGAAGTGAACTGCTTCCTTCTTTCACTTAGAGAAATGAAAGGGGCTTTTGACATGGATCCGTCAACTTACTTAACAATCGTAAAACTCGTCTGCTGCGTTCTCTCCATTTTAGTCCTCTCAAGACCCTCCCAAGAATCTTCAGAAGAAACAAATTTTGGGGATGGTGGAATTTAAGCTTGAGCTCCACTCTTTTTTATTAGTTGGATATGGAAGCAACGCCATCATCGTATTTATGTGGGGATCAAGGTGGTGACTCATACCCTTTTTTTAGAAACGACTGTTTGACAGTAAAAGAAAAACCGTGAGCGATTGCGGTTTCCTGCTCCACAATTACAAGAAGATAAGAAACATTGTAACCTCCTCCAAGATCATTTTCATTTCCAAAAAGATATGCGTCCAAGAAGTAACCGGAATAAAAACCGTCCATGACTATTTGTGCTAGTTTAGCGCTGGGGGTGACTGGGGTATAGTTTTGACCCTGGAAAATCTGACTCAAATCAAGAGCGGCGTTCACGCTCATTGAAATCAGTTTTCGCGACTTATCGATCGAAAAAGCATTTCTAATAGTCTCGATGGTTAAAGGTTTAGCCATAGTTTTTGGAGGATACTCGACATATTCAATGATCTTGCCACTTGACTTGAGAGCGGCGAATTCTTGCTTGATCATCTGAGAATTCACGGTATTTTCACTTGGTTGTGAATTGTCTGTGTTGCACTGGATTACTGTGATTTTTTGATCAAACGAATTGGTGACAGGATTCCTGGTTAGGATTACATAGCACCACTCGTATCCGGGAGCAAAAGAAACGGTTACTCGGACGGTCATGAACTTGATCTCACGTCTCTCTTCACTATCGAAAGTTTTGCTTGATACTTTAAACTCACCTGACAAACATGTACGGTCATCTACCGAGGGCTTGATAAGACGTTTTTCTGTGATGGCATTGCAAATGCGGAGTTTTAAATCATCATTTCCACTTAGGGCTTCATCAGATTCTTCAGAATAGGGTGAAACTGGCGCCTGTTCTGCGGTTATACACGAAAACATTACAGATCCCAGCAACAGCGTCAAATAACAAGATTTCATAAAACATCTTTCGAAACGGTAAGTAGTGACCAGAGTCTCACTCGTCAAATTTTCTGACACACCAGGAGTTGTAGATATGGAGCAGGAGTTCCTTCTTGAGCGCCGGTTTCCTGGAGCGTAACACCGGTAGTTGCGCGGTCCGTGTTACTCGTGTAATCAGTGACTCCAAAGTTAGATCCGTTTTGCGTCCAACCACGACGAGCTCTGATACTATGAACATGTCCCGGATCATTGATACCGTGGGTATGTTTACCAACAGCGCGATTTTCCTGGTCAGCGAGTGAAGTTCCTACCTGAGCTCCGATTTTTCCGTTTTCCTGGATACCAACGAGCACTCTTCCTCGTGCGTTATCAAGCGAGAGCCAACCTGTTGGGCATTCCGCAAGATTAAAAAACATCACGGCGCCCGATGGAACGTCGGTGGATGTGTCTTGTTTCGAGTAAGCGTTACTTGAAAATGTAAAAAAGGTTGTAATACCAATTAAAAAAACCGCAGTAAAAACGCTTTTAATCATGATGACCTCGATAATGATAACCGCATAAAACCTCCAAATCAGGAAAATAGAATTTAAATGAGTGACTATTAGGTTGGATTGTAACAAAGTTTAAATAAAGATTAAATAAAATCTTAACCCTGACTTTTTTAACACGCTCTTTAGCTATTTTAAGACACGCACTGAGTATATTTGCTCAATAATTGAGTAAATATCTTGACTAAGCTTTGAAACACGAAAATCTGCAAGAGATGATACGTCTTCGATACTATTAAGTGATAAATCGATATAAGAAAACGCTGCTCTCTCCATCCCACGATACAAAAGACGATCTCCAGCAAAAACCAGATACAACCGGCGCGAGCCTGAGAAGACGCTTCTTTTTTCGAGTCTTAGCGAACAACCTCGAAACATGGCTAGCAGAGAAAAAAAACGATACTACAAAAACCCCGCTGCCAAAGTTTGTTGAGAAAGAACTCCGTGCCTTCGTGCGTCAGGCCCGCTGCTAGCGGCTACCTGAGCGAGACTCACACTCGCCTGATTACGCGTCCTTGCCAGGACGCAACTCCCCAGTTTTTCCATCAGCCCGCCAGATGTCCATCAAGCCCATCGATGCTCGTGTCCCCGCTGAAATTTGACTACAGAAAATAAAAACCACATTAAAATTCCATTGACGTGTTTATAGAATCTTTTAACGCTAAGGAGTTGCGGGAATTTAAAGTATTTGAAAACAATTTCACTTTTCCGCCGAAAAGCCCTCTAAATTCTTTATTTGAAGCCTTTAAATCGACTTTGTACGCGACCAACGTTCCTTCAAAAAAGGCATAATAAAAAGCTATGGTAAGGTTCTCTCGACATAAATTTGAAGGAGACTCTTATGTTTAAACACTCAGA
>CAILAO010000363.1 GCA_903832105.1 uncultured Pseudomonadota bacterium
CATCGTCTTCAACATCACGCACCCGCAGCAATCTAGTCCCTGAGCGTCTACGAAAAATGTATATTATTAGGCGGTTATATAGAATACCGCGTGAGAGTCAAAGCTAAAGTTTTTAGAAAGAGATCACGTCAAAGTTATAAGTCGAAGATTAAGATAAAACCTAAGATTGACAAAGCTTTCAAGCCAATTTAGTACACACCCTTAAACTTAGTTCAAACAAATTTTACGTGGCAAAAAATGCCATCTCCAACTATTAATGAATCTGGAGGAAAACCTATGTACCACTTCGGTCGCTTAGAGAAAACGCTGCTTGCTGTATGTTTTTTTTGTTTCTTATCGCAGGAACTTTTTGGTCAAAATGGTCAAGGCACAGGTCAGGTCGTAATTATTTCTACGTCAGATCTTCATGGCTATGTCAGAAGCTATGACTACTATCGTGATCAATCGGTAGAAGACTATGGTTTTTCTAAAGCATCTTCGCTGATTAGGAAGCTAAAAACAGACTATCCCGACGCCTTCTTGGTCGATACTGGCGACACCATCCAAGGAAATCCTATGAGCGATGTGCACTATAAGTCTTTTTCAAACGGGCGAAAAGAGCCCATTCCGATGATTAAAGCAATGAACCTTTTGAAATATGATGTCGCTGTTCCTGGGAATCATGATTTTAATTTTGGCCTTTCCTATCTTAAAAAGTCAATTAAAGAAGCTGAGTATCCCTATATCTGCGGCAACATATTCACCACGGATAAGAAAGGAAATCAAAATTTAAAAAGTCCCTTCCTCAGCGAATATAAGATTATTAAGAAAAAGATCGGCCAGAACACTGTCAATGTCGGATTCATCGGTTTTTCGCCTCCGGACATCGAAAAGTGGGATCGCCGTCACGTCAAGGATAAACTCGTCGTGAAAGATATTCTTGAAACAGCTAAGGTTCTGGTTCCAAAAATTAAAAAGAAAGGCGCTGATATCGTCATCGTTTTACTTCATGGCGGTATTGCCACCGGAGATTATAAAGCAAAAATGAACGACCCAGGATATCACCTTGCTCTTCTTGATGGAGTTGATGCTGTCGCAACCGGACATGCCCACCAGCTTTTTCCTGACCAAAAATTCTTTCAAAAAGGAAAGCCTGATAAAGAATTTGATCAAAAACAAGGAACGCTCCACGGAAAACCAGCCGTCATGCCTAATTACTGGGGAAGTCATGTCGGACTGATTAAGCTTAACTTAAAGAGGGAAAAGAACACCTGGAAAGTGCTCTCAGGTACTGGAGAAGCATTGCCTGTTAAATCTTACCCGGAAGATCCCGCGATCGTCGCAGCAACCCTAGCGGAACACCAAGCGACATTAGATTATGTTAGAACACCTATTGCGACACTTAAAACTCCCATTACAAGTTTTTTTTCGCGTTTAGCTGACACTGCCATCATTCACCTTATCAACAAAGCTCAAAGCACATACGTTAAGAAACGTATCGCGGCTGAAGAAGGTTCCCCCTATGCCGCGTTACCAATCTTATCCAGCGCAGCACCTTTTAGAAACGGTTTCGCTGGAAAAGATGACTACACCTTGATTAAGGCTGGCCCCATCGCAATTAAAGATATCGCCAATATCTATGTTTTTCCCAACACCATCGCAGCGGTTAAAGTCAATGGTGCTGGGCTAAAGGGTTGGCTGGAGCATGCGGCGAAAAACTTTGCCTCCATCGACTTTTCTAAAGAAGGAGCGGTCAATATAATTAATCCTCAATTTCAAGGATACAATTTTGACGTTATTGACGGAGTAACTTATAAAATAGATATTTCGAAACCCATCGGAGAACGCATCATTAATCTCTCATGGCAAGGAAAACCTGTCTCTCCTTCCATGGAATTTATCGTCGTCACGAATAACTATAGAGCCTTTGGTGGTGGATCATTTCCCGGTCTTGACGGATCAACAGTCGTATTTGAGGATTTAGTGGAAAATAGAGATGTCATACTAGAATACGTAAAAGCGGAAAAAGTTCTGGATATCACTGCTGATGATCACTGGTCCCTTGAAAAAATTTCGCCCAATAAGGTGCGGCTTTTTTACGAAACGAGCCCAGACGCAGTAGAATTCAGTCCTCCATGGATCAAAAAACCTACTAAATCAGAAAAAGATGAGACCTTATTAAAATTTTTCATTGACCTTTGAAGCTCTTTTTACCATTCCGTGATGATCAACTTTGTGTTTCCTTTGTCATTCCACAAAATTTGACCTGATGTGCGCTCCTCGATTTGATCTAAGCGTACCAAATCTTCTGGAATTCTTTCCAGATTGTATTTATAGGTCCCGGGTAAGAGGCGAAGAAATTTCTGAGTTCCATTGGGGGTCACGAATTCAGTCTCACTGGCAAGTAGTTTTAGTAAATAGACGTCAGGATTTAAAAAGGCATCTTCCGTGGCAGAAGATGTCTTTTGATCCATGAGAATACAAGATGACGGTGCGTTAGCGCTATTGACCAACTTCAAAAGTGTCGCCACATTAAGTAGATTAGTCCGCTCGCCATACACCGGGTGCCAACAGGTTTTTTCAGAAAGATTTCTTTTCCATGAGGAAGAATTTTCAGCATTCTCAGAGTTAATCACCAGTTCTACTCCGTCACGAAGTATAGAAACTTCTATGGGTTTTATGAGAAGTTTGAGATGAATATCAGAGTTTGAGGCTTGTGGTGGTTTAAATTTCTGAGTAGGAATACGAAGCTGAAGGAGGCCTTTTTTAACACTCTTCTCATGAAACGTATTAAGCTCTCGTATTTCCGCTAGGGCATCTTTTAATCCAATATTAGCAGCGAGTCTCCTGGAAGCTCCGTCTTGGCTAGAGCATGCCGCTTTCTGCCACCTTCTCGCCGCAAACGAGAGAGGAAGCTCTGATATCGCTGACTTTTGAAGTATATTACAAAAAGCATCGAAATCGATATAGCCGGGAAGTGAGGCATTTCGATCAAGCAGAGCTTCCGCCAACATTTCTGTTAGAGCTATCTTGCGCGACAAAATATAGGGATATCGTTGCCAGTTAAGAATCATATGCTTTTTTATGATTTTCAAAGAATCCAGCGTTAACTCTGAAGAGCCCTGTTGCAATGTACAAAACCAACCCGACTCCTCTGGTTCACCAAAAGAACAATCGGGCGCGATCCGTTCTAGAACGCTTCGCAGAGCAGTCTTAAACTCATTCGCCACCTCAACTTTAACCGGCTGACTTCCACTAGTTGAGTGACAGGCTTGTTCAAGCGTCCTTTTAAAGAGGTCTGGTTCATCCTGAAGGGAGATCAAGATACTTTGTTGATCTATGGACACTTCTAGTTGATCTAATGTCGATTGAATGGGAAGCGCAAAATGCGCGGAAAACTGCCCAAAAATCGAATTCAAAAAAACCTGGAAACGTAACTTATCACTCCCACAGCTAGCACGATCCACGAGGGAAATTGGAAAATCTTTTGATTCGTCTTTCGAAGATGTCACTAACCACAAATGATCACGAAAAAGATTCGCTCGAAGGAGAGTTGCAGCGCTAGAATCGTCCTTTTCATTGCCAAGACTATCGTCAGCCAATTCGGGTAACTGCTCGGAGGCACTTGTTGATTCAGAGCGTACACGACAATTTGTAAAGGAAAGGAAAAGAAACAGCACACTACCCGCAAAAACCATGCAAAAAGAAATCTGCCTGATTGAAAGCAAGTGTTTAATAAAGCGCAATGTCCTGAACCGCGAGGTCGACTGTTTCATGGAATCCGCCCACTGCTGGATTTGAAGCTTCAACCATCCATGTCAGCGGATGGCATGAGCGAAGCACATAACGTGAAATTTCGTTTCCGTTTGCATCTTCCATAACAAGGTGAAGATCTTTAAGTCCTAAACGATTCTCAAGAGTCTTTTTTGCCCAAAAATACAAGCTTGGCTCTGTGACAAAATCGCGAGTGAGACGCATTGTCTTAAAAGTCTTATCCCTCAATATTTGGTCGGTAACTTGACCGGCAGATCGATCGAGTTCTCTAAGCTCCTCAAAAGAACCGTAGTTAACCCCATCAATCTCTACATAAGCCTTGAGTTTATGGTTTGAAAAACTCGCAGGCACTTGTTTCGTTAACACAAGGGGGATGAATAACACCAACCCTAAACACGAGCGCCTCAACCAGTTTCTGCTCACTGCAACGCTTCTCATGATTGTTTCGATGTCCTTTAAAAATATCATCATCTGTGCGATCTGTTGGGGAAAGAGTTTCCTAATCGCCAACACTTTATAAATATTCATATTAATAATAGCACACTGGGAACAATACTCATACTAATTTTAGGACAAAAAATCAGAACAGACATCGGTGACTTCTTCATGCTATAAGACGTCTCTCCAGAGGAGACTTATGAATGCTTACGACGTCATTGTCATTGGTGGGGGACACGCTGGTGTTGAGGCCGCCCTTGCGTCCGCAAGAATTGGCGCAAAAACCCTGCTGATCACGATGTCTCTCGATAGAGTCTCCGTAATGAGTTGTAACCCGGCCATAGGGGGAACAGCTAAAGGACATCTTGTTAAAGAGATCGACGCTCTTGGTGGGGAAATGGCGAAAGCCATTGATGCTACCGGAATTCAGTTTAGAACGTTAAATAGGAAAAAGGGTCCTGCCGTCTGGTCTTCTCGCGCTCAGGCCGATATGGATCGATACTCTGCATACATGAAACAAGTTATTGCCAATGAGGACAATCTTCACGTACGACAGGATACAGTTGAGAATTTGATCATCGATTCAGGAAAAGCAAAAGGCGTAAGATCACGTAATTTCGGTGATATGTATGGAGAAGCGATAGTCCTTTGCTCGGGAACTTTTTTAAATGGAGTCATTCATATTGGCTTAAATCATTTTCCAGCAGGCCGAGCGGGTGACCCTCCCTCCACAGTTCTTGCTGACAACCTTAAAACACTAGGGTTTCGAGTCGGCCGATTAAAAACTGGGACCACGCCTAGACTGGACCGTAAATCGATCAACTGGAATATTTTAGAGGAACAGCACTCAGATCCGGAAATTATTCCATTTAGTTTTTCAACCGATGCCATCACACAGCCACTCGTTGCTTGTCACATCACGCACACCAACGAAAAAACTCACGATGTTATAAGAAGTTATCTTGGAGAATCACCCCTCTACAGCGGCCGCATAACCGGCGTTGGTCCTCGTTACTGTCCATCCATCGAGGACAAGGTGGTAAAGTTTCCTGAAAAAACGGCGCATCAAATCTTTCTCGAACCCCAAGGGTATCACTCACGAGAGATCTATCCCAACGGACTTTCGACGTCGCTACCTCTTGCCGCACAGATCGCTTACATCAAAACTTTGAGAGGCTTGGAAAAGGCTGAGATCATTCGCCCGGGTTATGGCATTGAATATGACTTTGTCGACCCCACTGAGCTTCGAGCATCCTTGGAAACAAAAAAAATCGAAGGGCTTTTCTTTGCTGGTCAGATCAACGGGACAACCGGCTATGAAGAAGCTGCCGCTCAAGGTCTCATTGCGGGAATTAACGCAGCCCTGAAGGTGGCTGCCAAGGAACCTCTTGTTTTGTCAAGAACGTCGTCTTATCTTGGTGTATTAATTGACGATTTGACTACAAAGGGGACTCAGGAACCTTATCGCATGTTCACATCCCGAGCAGAGTACCGACTATTCCTTCGTGAAGACAATGCAGATGTCCGCCTGTCTGAGATTGGGCTGAAGATCGGACTCGTTAATAAGTTCGATTTTGATAAATTTCTCCTACGGATGAGTCAAATTAGTGAGGCTCGCGAATATTTGAAAACTCACTCCTTAAAGAACGAAAACATCCCCGATGATCTTGTCGAAGGAAAAGATATTAAAGACAATAGGGGAACAAAACTCGAAAATCTCCTGAAGAGGCCCTCGTTTAATTTCGAAAAACTCGTGGAACACGTTCCGTTTTTCCGTTCGTTCTCAAAAAACATTCTGAGGCGATTAGAAATTGAAGTGAAATATGAAGGATATATTAACCGCGAACTACGTTCCATGACTGATGTTGATCGTTTGGAAAAGATTAAACTGCCGCAGGCTTTCCCCTACGCAAAACTGCCGGGGCTAAGCCGTGAAGTTGTTGAGAAACTTAACAAGCATCAGCCAGAAACGTTGGGACAAGCCTCTCGAATTAGCGGGATTACTCCAGCCGCTATACAAATCATAAAAATATACCTTCGAAATAGTAAAGGTGTTGTCTCAAAGGCGTTTCAATAATTTTAGGGCGATCCATATCCTTTTCAGATTGCAAACAGAGCCTGATCCCGGTAGAAGTTAGTAAGAGTTTTTAAAAACCTCAAATTAGTTGAGAAATATTATGGAAAACAAAGGATTATCAGATAGTTCCAACTCGTCGACTTGTAGATCAGGCCGTGAAAAATTTTTGTGCCGCATCGACGTTGATGATGGCTATATTCAGCTTGTTGATTTTATGGGCAAGGGAGATTTAGCGGTCGTTAATGCAGCGAGAGTGTCGTTTGGCAAACGAAAAGAAGTCATGGACGATTCTGATATAGTTCTCATCAACTACTTGGCTAAACATAAACACATGAGTCCTTTTAGACATATGCAATTTACTTTTTTGATCCACACCTCTGAAGTCGTCTGTAGACAGCTTTATAAGCATCAGGTTGGTTGTGGGTTTACCTCTGGGGAATTTCGAGAAGCTGCGACCGTGTGGAACGAGATCTCTGGTCGGTATGTTGAATTCGGAAATGAGTTTCACCATGTCACTAAGTTTCGAAAACAACACCCTTCAAATAAACAAGGATCCCTCCCAGATTCAGTCATTGAGGACAATCCTGAAGCCCTTGCCATCTACCAAAATTCTCTCAAAGCATCCTATGAAGCCTATGAAAAACTTTTAAAAATTGGTGTCTGCAGGGAACAAGCACGTCTCGTTCTTCCGGTGAGTTTTATGAACACTTTAACAATGACTGCATCCCTTGAAGCTGTCGTCAATTTCATTCGCTTGAGGGATCATGAAGGTGCTCAGTGGGAAATTCGAAAACTTGCGCGAGCCATGAAGGAACTCGTGACGCCAATCTGTCCTGTTTCACTTGCCGCTCTCATAGGAGAGCAAAACTAAGTCGTTACAACGCTTTTTAACAAGCAAAGTTTGTTTTTTTTTCGAAAAATTAAAAAATGGTCTGCGAGCGTTTTTTGACTCTCAAGTGTTTTTTAGTCCACCGAATACACTGTCAGACAATGATCCGAACGATGTGAATTGTGGTGTATGTTGTCATTTTGATTTAGAATAATAAAAAAGGGACTGATAATTAAATCGCAGCCAAGACCGATGGGACCTAAAAGATGTTTCCTAAGGACCTTTTCGCGCTAGACATCGGAACGACGAAGTTTTGTCTCGCAACGTTGCGAGAGCGTCACGGTCACACAACTCCTAATGTTGAAATCATTGGCGTCCCCGCGATGGGCATGAAAAAAGGGATGCTTGCCAACTTCGCACAAGCACAAAAAACTCTAAATGCTCTTCTTCAAAGTGCGGAAAAACATTTTGGATGCGATATCAGACGCGTTGCGGTAGGAGTTGCCGGGAGTCATCTTCAGGGTCGAAAGATCCAAGCCTCCATTGAAGTTCCGGGACAAATTATTCAAAACAACACGGTTCAAAAATTAATCGAAAAAGTTGAAGAGTTAGCAAGTCAGGAAAACCGCGAGATTCTGCACGTTGTTCCCGTTTCGTACCGAATCGATAGTCGTGAGTCGATTGATGATCCCGTCAGCTTCTCGGGAAAAATGCTTTATGGTGAATTCTTTGTCATTGATGCAGATCGACTTTATTTAAAGGATCTCGTGAGGCTCTGCAACGAAACAGGCCTTGAGGTCTCGCGCCTGATTTCAGAACCATTTGCGTCCGCTTCGGTAACGGTCCTCGATTCCCACAAAGAATCAGGCGTTATACTAGCTGATATTGGCGGAGGAACCACAGATGGTCTCGTCTTTAGAGACAGCAAACCATGCGCAATCTTTACAATCAACATTGCCGGAACTCTCATGACGAGCGATCTTGCCATCGGTTTAGGATTGCCGCGGGAAGAAGCCGAGCGCGTGAAGGTTTTCTTTGGTTTGCTTCCTGTAAAAAAACGATCTGATCAAAAAGTAGAACTAGCTCAAAAGGTTGATGAGACTGTCTTTGAAGTGAAGGATGTCAACGGAGTTAGCAAGGTTATTTCTTGGAAAGATATTTACCCGATTCTTATGCCGCGCGTTCGCGAACTCACCACGGCGCTCCAGCAAAAAATCCAACCGTTTCGAAACTCGATGGGAGCTGGGGTTCTCCTCACTGGCGGAGGAGCCGAAGTTCTCGGGATAGAACTTTTCATGACGAAGTGGCTAGGTGCGGGCGTTCGCAAAATAAAACCAGCCTCGCCACTGACTTTTCTTTCGTCTGTAAACATGCCTACTCATGCGACAATGCCTACCAACGTCCAAGGGCGACTCCGCGAAGAGTTCGCCATGAAATATGCGACTGTCTTAGGTTTGCTTAACCTTGAATTGCTAAGACTCGGAATTCAAGATGTGCCCAAAAAGAACTCACTCCCCTTCCGCTATCTACGCTCCTTTAAAAACTGGTTTAAAGAGATGTCGTAATAACGATCTTTATAACCATCTAACTCCTCACGTCATTTTTTTTCCTTTATTGCATTTGTCGAGTTGACACTTGGTTGAATTACTTCCTATAATCTTAGTAAATGGTGAATTTTGTAAAATACCTCACAGATCTCGTGACGTTCAGATAGAGCCACAAAAAGTGGCATGAAGGAGAAATCCGCATGAATTTTGCTGCAAACGAATTAATACCACCAGGCGCCAAAATAAAAGTCTTCGGAATCGGCGGGGGCGGTGGCAATGCGGTCAACACCATGATCCGATCGGGTTTGGAGGGGGTTGATTTTATTTCTGCAAATTCGGATATTCAATCACTTCGATTTTCTCTTGCCACCCGGAAAGTGCAAATAGGCAAAGAGTTGACAAAGGGGCTGGGAGCTGGAAGCGATCCCGACATCGGACGCGAAGCCGCTCTTGAAGATCGGCAAGAAATTTTGGAAGCCCTGAATGGTGCTGACATGGTGTTTCTCACCGCCGGGATGGGTGGCGGAACGGGAACGGGCGGAATTCCAGTTATTGCTCAACTTGCACGCGAGATTGGGGCTCTGACAGTTGCTGTTGTCACAACCCCATTTAGTTTTGAAGGAAAGAGAAGAAAGCGTTATGCCGATCTAGGCATTGCGCGTCTCAGAGAAAGTGTCGACACCCTCATTACAATCCCAAATGAACGCCTACTAAGACTCGCAACCCCTCAGCTTTCGATGACGGACGCGTTCAAACTGGCAGATGACGTGCTTCTCAATGCAGTGCGCGGCGTCAGCGATATCATTAATATTCCAGGAATCATCAACGTTGATTTTGCAGATGTGAGAACCGTTATGTCCGGCATGGGTCAGGCGTTGATGGGTATCGGGATGGCTTCCGGCGAAGGCCGCGCCTTAGCCGCCGCTCGCCAGGCAATTTCATCACCTCTTCTTGAAGACATGGACATCGAAGGTGCAACGGGTATCTTAATCAATATCACAGCAGGTTCAAACTTAGCACTCCTTGAAATCAACGAATCCTGTTCTATCATTCAAGAAGCCGCCCATGAAGATGCCAACATTATATTTGGCGCTGTCCTCGACGAAGCGATGGGTGAAGCTATCAGGATCACAGTCATTGCAACAGGCTTCCCAGTCGAAGTTGAGCATGAGGATCATTACGAGTTTAAAAAAGACAAAAAAACGCTCGTCTCAGAAATTGTTTCAAATATCGGAATCCCGAATGTTGCCCCGAAAAATCCTCCCACTCCAACAGCCACCGTGGTAGCTCCTTCACGAGTCGAGGGAACTAGAAAAGAACCTAGCATTACAGCCACTGCCACTAGCCATTTTGAAGAAAAAAAACCCTCCCTTAGTGATTCTTCCAACATCTCTCCTGAGTCTGAAGCTCAAGAACTTGCTAGATTAACGATGGGAGAACTTCTTCGGGGTGAAATACCTAGCCGCGTTAGTTTTAGAACGGATGATGATCAAACGGATGATGATCAAGGCATGGACCCCATGGATCCATCAGATCCACTGACCTTTGAACAAGAGAATAAGGAAGAATTCGATACAACTTCGAGCGCTGAACCGGCTTTATTTTTAGATCCTTTAGATCGGGAACAAAAAGACGAATCGTTAGAAGAACCCGCTATTTCCGAAAACATTGATAACGATACGTTTCGGGTGCTATCCGAAGAAGAACTAGCTACCCTAGAACTAGAATTTCGACAAGGTGTCAATGCGAGCGAACAACCAATTCTACAAAACTCATCTAATGCCCCCCTCAGAACTATTGAAGGGGCATCCTTCGACAAGGATCTTGGTCTTGGTTTTGGCTCTTTTGGGGATCTTAAGGCTGATTTAGATGTCGATCTCACAACGGATTTTAGCAGGGTTGAGGAGAGGAAAGATTCTCCAACATTTGATCAATCTCATAATGAACCTCAAGCGGAATTTAATCGCTCTGAGGCAATTAGAGACGAAAACGTAGAGACTGTAAGTTTTTCCTTTGATCAAGACGGTCCCAATGGCTTGACCGACGTCAATCCATCTTCAGAAAAAGCAGGAAATGAGTTTGCTCCGATCGAGGCTTTTTTTGACGCAGGCTCTGAAGCTGCAAACTTTGTCCACGAAATCGATAAAAAGATTGATGCCGCTCTTCAGATGACTGAGCGGTTACCTAACAAAATTAGTCCGCGATCTGAGGGAGAAATATCTGAAGGTGATGACGTCGATGTCCCAACTTTTTTACGAAACGGAATTAAAGACCTTCCGATCGATTAAGATGATGCTGCTATAAAACATCTCGCAATGAAGTGAATTTACCCGGAGATATTTCCTTCAAAAGTGGGTCCATTTTCTGCGGGGTGTCTTTCTCTGAGTTGAGAAGAAGAAATTGACTCAAAGGCGGAATGTTTGACATCAAATGCGCTTTTCTCTCAAGTAATGAAAGAATGACGTATCCCAAAAAACCACGAATAGGAATTTTGTAGGGCTTTCCTGTTTTTCTAGCCGCGAGTTTAAAAATCTCGCCGAGCTGCAAAGATTCTCCGCTAGGCAACGACAAAACCGCGTTCGGTTCTCGCATGTCTAATTGACAAGCTTTAGCAAGTATCTTCGCGATATCATCCACGTGGATGAGAGACATTGCCTTTTTCGCTTCGGGAACGGGATAGATCCCCGGGACCCTCATGGTCCTGAGGACACTATGGTAAAACCGATCGCAAATTTCTCCCTGACTGAAAGCAAGAGGAGCTCGAATAATAATCTTCTCAGGGATCTTAGAGTTCAAGATAAAAAATTCGCAAAGATACTTCTCGCGAAGGCTTTGAACTTCAGACTTCTCGGACGCTCCCTCGCGGCTCAAAAAAACAATTCTCCTTGTCCGCGAGACTTCCATTGCGTGGATAAGATTTAAAGTGAAACGTATATTGAGGGGAAGGTCCTGTTCTTGAGTTGTATAATCCCAAACAGGGGCTACTTGCTTACTGCTGATTGGGTCGTCATGCCAAACCAGGTGAACTACTGAATCGACTCCTCTTAATGGCGCTGCAAGGAGGTCTGATGAAGACATATCACAAGAGGTTGGGAAAACACCTGGAAGTGAGTCAGGGAGACGATTGCGATACATAGCGACCGTGTTAATGCCGTCTTTGGCAAGGAAGTTAAGAAGCCGCTGACCAACAAAGCCCGCACTACCGGTGACTAATACAGTCGGAATCCCCTTAATGCCCTTAATGGTAGAAGTTCCAGCCCGAGTTGCTTTCGAAAGTATCAGAGTTCTTTTCCCCCGTCAGTTGCCCTTGTACCATTTTATACCATTTTAAAACTATTTATTGTTATTGTTAAGGACTGATTTGGTATAATTAGATTTTGCTGAAAAAATTTTTCAGCAAAATCTAATAACGCGTGGAGATTTTTATGTGGTGGCTACCTTTGGCGACAGCATGCTTACTTGGACTCGTTATGATCCAACTTCACGGTTGGCATCAACGGCGCGAGCTGGACAAAACCAAGATATATCGTGCCAGATATATGCAGCTACTTTCTCAACTTGAGTCTATGACAATGGCCGTCAACCGTTTGGCAGATTTCATGCCCAAGGTAGCTGATATCAAGGTTCTTGATTACTATGAAAGCTGCCTTCGCATGCTTGAAATGCTTCTTGGTGCCACAAAGTCTTTCTCCCCTTTCGGTTCACACCCAACAACGCTTAACTCAGCTCTATTCCTTTCGAGGGATTGCCGAGAAAGGATCGATCGAACTTATAAGGCCTTCAGTGATTCGATCAAAGGCATGGGAGTGAATTTTGATGCGCTTTACGGCCGGGCAAAGAAAGATGTTCCCTCGGGATGCTATTTTTGTTCGCGGCCACTAGTGATAACCAAAACGTCCTCTGTTAAAGTAAAAGTTGATGGAGAAGTTCAGAAAGTCTTAGCATGTCCAATTTGCAAAGATGAACTCGAACATACAAAAAAAATAAAGATCCTTTACTTTTCAAAAGATGGAAAGCCCGTCCATTGGTCAAAAGTCCACGATTATCG
>CAILAO010000364.1 GCA_903832105.1 uncultured Pseudomonadota bacterium
CCTATGCAACGGATGTGTGGCCTTCCGATCCGCCACCTCCGGATTTCCCGCTTCTTAAAGCACCAAATGTTTTAATGATGCCGCACTTAGGCGCGAGCACAAAGGAAAACCTCGGTCGAATTGGAGAAGAAGTTGTCGCGTTACTCGAAGAATATAAAAAAGGAGGCTTGAAATGAGTCGCAAATTTAATTTTAACCCCGGTCCATCAACCCTACCACTATCAGTTCTTGAAAAGGTTCGAGATGAATTTGTCGATTACAAAGGAAAGGGTTTTTCCCTGATCGAAGCAAGCCATCGCGGAAAAGACTATGAAGACGTTCATAATACAGCTATCACCCTAATGAAGAGCATGTTAAAGCTTCCAGACAACTATAAAGTTTTATTTTTGGGAGGCGGCGCTACGTTCCAGTTTTCTATGATCCCGCACAACTTCCTCAGTAAAGACAAATCATGTGATTTTTTGGTGACAGGCGAATGGTCAAAAAAAGCCCAAGCCGATGCGAAGAAGCTTGGCAAGGTCAATCTTGTTTATGACGGAGCTGCGGATAAATACACAAAACTTCCCTCTGTTTCATCGCTGAAATTTGATTCGAACGCCGCGTATGTTCACATGACTTCGAACGAAACGATTCATGGGAACCAATGGAACGAATGGCCTGACACGGGGAAAGTTCCTCTGATCGTCGATATGTCGAGTGATATCATGAGTCGCCGCATCCCAGTTGAAAAAATGGCGATGATTTACGCTGGTGCTCAGAAAAACCTGGGACCCGCAGGCGCGGCCGTCGTGATTATTCGCGATGATATGCTGACCAAGTGTCCGGATTCTGTGACAGCGTATCTGAACTATAAACTGCACGCTGACAACAACTCGCTCTACAACACACCTCCTGTCTTCTCAATTTACGTAATTAAGCTCGTTATGGAATGGTTGAATGAAAAAGGCGGACTCACAGCCATGGAGAAAGAAGTCGATCAGAAAGCTGCCAATATTTATGCCGCTATCGACTCAAGCGGCGGATTTTACACGTGCCCCGTAGCTAAAAATTGTCGCTCTAAGATGAACGTCGTATACAAGCTGCCAAATGAAGAGCTCGAAAAGCAGTTTCTTGATCAAGCCACCGCACAAGGTATGATAGGCCTCAAGGGCCACCGCGCCCTCGGTGGATGCCGTGCCTCGCTTTATAACGCGCTTCCTCTTGAAGCCACCGTCGCTCTTGCAAACTTCATGAATGATTTTGCCAAGAAACATGGCTAAATCATGTGAGGTTTTGATTGGACTTGGTTCCAATCTTGGCGACCGTGAGAATTTTATTATGCAGGCCTGCTCTCGTATTGAGCAGGCTTGCGGGTCTGTCACGGCGCGAGCAAAACTCTACGAAACGAAGCCTATTGGTCTTGCTGATAGGCTTTTTTTAAACACTGCGATTATTTGCAACACGACTTTTGATCCCCACAATATGCTATCCCATCTACTTTCGATTGAGGGAAGTTTGGGAAGGACCCGCGATTCTCTGTGCCGATGGCAAAATAGAACTATTGATTGTGATATTCTGTTATGGAGAGAGAAAGGCAGTCTTCACGCTGTCATACTTGATACCCCGAATCTTACCATTCCCCATCCTGAGATGATTCATAGGGACTTTGTTATGATTCCCGCATCGGAAATTGCAGGCGATTGGATCCATCCAAGAACTGGAACGACATTGAGGCAAGAGTTGATTC
>CAILAO010000365.1 GCA_903832105.1 uncultured Pseudomonadota bacterium
CTTCAGGCAACTGTTCAAATCCATCGAAGTTTTCAGGGACAATCGGGTGAAGGTGACATGGGCGGTTGAAGCATGCGGTGCGGGCGGAAATTTGGTTTTCCCCGCGTGTGATTGGCTCCTGAAGAGGGATTTGAACCCCCGACCCAGTGGTTAACAGCCACTTGCTCTACCGACTGAGCTATTCAGGAGCAAAATAACTAGCAATTTAAATTGGTAACCTGTTTTGGTGGATGCTGTCAAGCCCGAAGAATCACTTAGCTTTATCCAGATTTCAGAAATTGTTGCTGAATGACCCCAGTAATATGATCGATTTCAAAAGGTTTCGTCACATAGTCGTCACATCCAGCATCAAACCCCTTCTCGACATCCTCTTTACTGTTGCGAGCTGATACCATAACGAGCGGTATCTTTTTCAGAGAGTGGTGTGTTTTAATCAAACGACAAAGTTCAATCCCATCAACCCACGGGAGATTGACATCAAGTAAAATCATATCCAAACGCGATGTTTCCAGTGTCTTTGAAAGCTCTAGTCCATCCATGGCTAGAACAACGTTATATCCCTCACCCTCCAGGATTCTTTTTAGCGCATTTCTCATAATTTCGTCATCATCGACAACCAAAATAGTCTTGGTATCAATGTTTTTGCGAAGTTCGCGGAAGTCATTCAAAGAGACGACTTTCTTGGAAACAATCTTTTGTCTTTTAATTGATTCCACCTGTTTTCTAAAGCCTTTGTCTGCGCTTGGTTTACCGATTAACTGAAATTTCATAGTCATTCTGCCTCGTCTTCGTGGAGAACGGTTTTCAGTCCAGCCTGTATGCTTGGCCGATGATTCTTCGTACCCTTCGCCCAACTCATCCGATTCATCCGAACTACTCAGCTATTCGGCAATCTGAGATTTTTCTTAAATGAAACTTTTTTACACAGCTTATCCACAGGATTAGAACCCGCTGTTATTTAAGGATATTTAATCCCATTTTCATCCTTCATAAGATATTAAATAGCGCACTTATTGCTTTAGACTTGCTTTTGTCGTCTATAGCTTCTAGTTAGTGCGAGTCGTACCTTAATTTAGAGTATCGGAATTATGAAAAATATTGCGTCAGTTTTTTCCCTAAGCCCTGAGTCAATTAAAAATCTTATTTCCTCTTGGGACGAACCCGCTTTTAGAGGGTGCCAAGTCAGTGAGTGGATTTTTAAAAAAAGGGTGACCTCTCCCGATCAGATGATTAACATTCCAATAAGTCTTCGAAAAAGACTCCGTTCTGAGCTTAATTGGTCTCTTTTGAAGGTTGCCTCACGTTTTGATTCTGAAGATGAGTCAACCAAGTTAGTTCTAGAAACGTCTCCCAATGAATATATTGAAACAGTCATTCTCCGTTTTCCGACGAGAATAAGTCTTTGCGTGTCGAGTCAAATTGGTTGCAAGCTTGCATGCAAATTCTGTCAAACAGGACATCTAGGTTTTCGTAGAAATCTTACAACAGAAGAAATTATTCA
>CAILAO010000366.1 GCA_903832105.1 uncultured Pseudomonadota bacterium
AGTAAAAAAGATACTTTTTTTCAATCTGTAGCATGGTCAAATAACTCTTTTTTCTGCAAAATCGGAATTTTCCCTCAAGTTTTTCAACCATTCAACCGATAAGCATAGGGAAACGAGAAGACGAAAGGAGACGTTATAATGAGAGATTTGTTTTTATTTGCAATTTCAGTATGTTTGGGTGTTTTTTTTGCTGTTAGCGCGTGCAGTGAAAAGTCAAAAGACTCCGGGAGACAAGCCGCGAAACCAACGACAACTCCAACCTCAACAGTCACCCCAACAGTGACTCCGACAAATACGGTCCAGCCAGAAGAGAGTCTTGAAATTTGCTTGGGTAAGGGGCTCGCATGGAAGCCTGCTATCAAAGACTCCACGACCGGGGAGATTATCCCCAAACATTGTGTCGGAGAACTAGTTACGGGCTGGTGCTGCGATCGCGAGACGATTCTTAAGAGGTTCACGGCGCAAGCAACCGACATAAAGAACACCTGGGATGACCCAAATAAAAATTTTAACCAGTTACGGTTGTACGCCTGTTCAAAGGCGTCCGGAATGTCAGCCTCAAATATTCAAAAGTATGAAATTCACTTTGCAATACTCAATGCCGGAGAAACCCAGTACAGAGTCATCAACTTAGATAACCTATCCATGGAAACCGGTGACACCGGAAAAGACGCGAGTGGCAACTGCCCATATCCAAATCCCAGGTATAAAACAGAGGGCGAACTTTTCACTTCGGTCAGTTTATATGCTCCAGAGGAATTCATGAATCATCAAGAAGACTCCGCTAGCGGGGACTTCGAATAAAAGATTGGACGATCTCAGGAGGCAAGAGACAATGAAACGGTTTAAATACATTACGTTATCTATCTTTCTTGTCGGGCTATTTCTTAGCTACACTTGCGCCGATAATAAGTCGATCATGGCGTCCTCGACAAAATCGGCCCCGTCGAAAAAAGTAGAAGAAACTCCAACTCCAACAGAAGATCCTGAACCAACCGCAGATCCCACCCCTACCGCCGAACCTGAACCTACTGAGCCTTCTCTTGAGTACTGCTATAGCAAGGGCCTCGCCTGGCAACCGCGTGGAATTGAAAGCGGACCAGCTAAGTGCGTAGGAAAATTTGTAGATTGGTGTTGTAACCGAGAAACCATTCTCGCTAGATTTCCCGCTCAAAAGGACGCCATCGCGGCAACGTGGGATAACCCCGCAAAGCAGTTTTCCCAGTTGAAAATATATGCCTGTTCCGTAGTCGATGGGTATTCGGAGTCGGGCCATGTTCAAAAGTATGACGTTCATTTTTCGGGTATTATCGATAGCACAGTCGAATATCGGGTGATCCATCTCGATAATATCTCCTTGGAACTGGACTCTGTCAAAGGAACTGATAACTGTCCGGCCCCCATCACTACATCAGAGGGGCTATATGGATCGGCAACTTCTACCCCAACCCCCACTGCGACTCCGTAAGGGGCACCACGTAGATTTTTTCTACAGGTGAGAAAACATCATTCACTTCTTTATCCCGACTCAGTCTTTTTTAGCTTTTTTATATCTCTTTGTTTTTGTTAGTATTTTTTAACAATAATCCTAAAAATGTACCCAGACAGTCACTTTGGCCCGCCCTTTGCAAAGACAAGAATAGCGGTTGATGTATCTGGCTGATTCCTATGGGAGGTGTGACAGATGACGCGTACAAATTACAAACTTTTTCTTTTAATTGTCTTCTTTACCTTAACTTCTTCCAACGCTTTCGCTCGTATTCGTAGTAGTGATCGCGAAGGATTCAACTTCGGAACAAGTGTCAAGCTAAATGTTGGAGATGACCGCACGTATGCAGGAGCTACAAGTGATAAGAACGTGCAGGTTAAATCTTCTTCACAGTCACTTAATCCTTATGTCGGCTACTCCTTTAGCGGTCTCTTTAATGTGGGTCTTCTTGTAATGATGGAAGATTCAGGTAGTAAAACAATCGAGCGCAGTCAGGATGGTTCTCAAGAATTGACACGTTCCAAAGATACTGTTTCCAAAGGTGCAAGTCTCTTCACGAGATTCTTATTTGGCAAGGTGATGTTTTTGGAGTTAGGTGGCGGAGTTTATCACGAATCGACACACTATAATAACGAAACCCGTCTCGCAGAGGCCGATGGCACTTTCAATGGTCAGAAGGAAGAATATGATGTATCGGGCATTGGCCCAGGATACCATTTTGGCGGTGGCGTTGAAATACCTATGGGCGAAGGTTTTTATGTCTCGTCTTCTTATTTGATTAAAGTTTTTCAACTAAGAAACTCCGATAACGCTCCAGCAGCAGGACTTGATCTCTTTGGTAAAAAACGTGCCTATGAACAAAAACGTGAAATTCAGTTTGGCATATCGCATTACTTGAACTAGTCAGTAGATCTTAAAAGAGATTTTAAAATAGATTTTGTTACGGTTTTAGGCTATAAACCTCAGGCAAATCAACCTTTGCTTGAGGTGTTTTTATGAGCACAAAAGAAATCCTTAGTAAGCTAAAACCGGTAACCTTGTCACTTGATGAAAAACTTATTTCCAAGGACTTAAAAGATGCAATTCCGCACCTCAAAAAAGCCATGGATGCTCTCAATAGAATCTATTTAAAGCAGCAAGACGAGAAGCTTCCGGAACTTTATGACAAAACGATGCAGGGCACGGATGAGACACTAAAAGATTTTTTTAGAGCATTTAACGGTCCATGGAATACCCTTGAAAATTACGTCTCAATTCTTCCGGAGACTGAAAACCGTCGCCCGGGCTGTTCTTTTTATCCGGAGGATTTCGATAAGAAAGATTTTGAGAAGTTTACCTCAACACTCTCAAAGGCGGATCAAGACCGTTTTTTAGATCATTATACCGTCGTTCGAAAAAAGGCTCCGGGAGCCTATGAAGCTATCCCTTATCATAAATATTACGAGAAAGACCTTAAAGTGCTCGCCTCCCACCTAGAAAAGGCATCGGAAATCATCAAGCATCCAGAACTCAAAGAGTTTCTAAAGGAGCGCGCCGCGACACTGTTAACTGGTGATTATCGCACCTCTGACTCGACGTGGGTCAAACTTAAAAAGACACCACTAGAACTCATTATGGGTCCTTTTGAAGTTTATGACGACGCAGCACTTGGTATCAAAGCTTCTTACGAATCTATGCTCATGGTCGTCGACCAAGAAAAGGGGGCCGCGCTTTCAACAATCGAGCAAAATATTAAGCATCTTGCAGATTACATCCCTTTGCCTCATGGTTCAAAAGCCGCTGTTGGCGGCCTAGCTCCCATCACGGTCGTTCACGAAATCTACGGAACCGGTGAGGCTGCTGCTGGGATCAACGCCTCTGCGTTCAACCTGCCAAACGATCCATGGGTCCGTAAAAATGTTGGCTGGAAACAGGTCATGATCTACAACATTATGCAGGCAAAATTTGAAAACTGCACCCGTCGCATTGCGCAAAAGTTGGTTGAAGGCGGAGATGAAACCCGCTTTGAATCATATTTCTTCACTGTCCTTCTCCATGAAGTATCTCACGGCCTTGGACCTGCTTACCGCCAAAACGGGGAACCTGTGTCCAAATGCATGGGACCTCAGTATACTCCGGTCGAGGAAGCCAAAGCGGATATCGGTGCTCTATATATTCTGCTGAAATGCGGTGATCAATACGGAATTCCACGCTTTGCACCCGAAGTACTTCTTAAGAGTTTTCTCGCGGGTCTTTTTAGATCGATTCGTTTCGGACTCCATGAAGCCCATGGCGCAGCCAACATCGTTCAGTTTAATTGGTTCATGGAACACGGAACCATTGAGGTTAAATCAGACGGCCGGTTTGTTGCAAAACCTCATGGCTTGGAAAAAACGACCTACGAACTTCTTGAAAAGCTTGCAACTCTTGAGGCTTCGGCAACACCTGAAGAAGCAAAGGCTTTCCTTGAGCGCTATGCGAAGCCGACCCCTGTCATTGAAAAGGCTATTGCGTCACTTTCCGATATCCCAGTGGATATTAGAGTCACGTGGCCTGATCTCTAAACTGTTTAGAATAATAGCACCCTGTTTTCTCTCTAGACAATATTACGAAAAAATCACATCTCTACCCTGCTGTAATCATTATATATTTTACGCCATTACTTCAGGTATCGAATTTGCATAAAAAAGGGTGAAGGCATTTTTAAAACATTATTATTTTGAGGAATTTTTTGTGGCTCGACAATTTCTCACAATCCTTCCAACACTTTGGCTGATCTGGTCATGCACCGGCGATATGATCCAGCGAAATGCCTCTACGTTGAGTCCTTCGGCAAACCACCTCTCCCAGCTAACTCTTGAACAGCAGCCCTGCTATACACATAATAGTCAACGCATTCAGGCAGTTAAAAACATTCTTCCGAGTGGTATGTTGGTTGGCTTCGATTCGCAGGAACTCGAAAATGCGGCTTATCAGGCACTTGCCGGTATTCCCGACGTTCACCTAGAAAAGTTAAAGTGGGCATACGAAACCAATAGCTTCCAAATCAAAGCAGAAAGCCCCGGATTTTCTGGAGGCATGTGCGCCATGGGAAATCCTCCCGATTGGATCCAAGTCTATCCTGACGCTTATGTCGTCGCTTATGCTCTTCAACATGAAAGTGGACATGCCATGGAGTTCATGGTTGCAACAGATGACAACTTCTCACAAGAACTTCAAACTGTTGCTGATAATAATTCAAATAATTCCAACCTCAGTCAATACGCAAAAGGCTATGTAGGCAATGGAGACACCTATTATCGCGAATTTTTTGCGGAAGCATTTAATTCCTACTATTGTTCTCCAGATACCAATGTTGAAATCAAACGCGATTTTCCTGATGCTCATGCATTCCTATCGAAATATCTAGCTAAGCCTGTTTGGGATGACGGAAGTAACAACTCCCAAACCGGAGGCACCGACGATAACGTTAAAGGACTATTTGTCGCCCTTGATCCAAATGATTTGGTTTGGGTCACTACGAATAGCAAGGATATAACAGAAATCGCTCTTTGCCTTGGAGATCTTGAGACATGCAAAAACTCCATGCAAAAAGATATGACATTTTCACTTTTCGAAGCGAAAACATCGGGACGCACCTTCTATAAAGGTAGCAAACTGAATAATATCGAAGATGGTTTGGCTGTCACTATTCTTGGTCTAAACAATAACATGCTAAAAGAGTCCAGAGCCGTCATGATCCAGACGAAATAAATCTCCGTTATTGTCTAGCTTTAAACTCAAATACTTTTGTCTTGCTAAAAGCACCCGATGAACCATCTGGTTCAATACGTATGTCAACCTTATCAAAACTCCCGCTAACACATGATGGAATAGATCCAAGGCTAGTTGCAGTTCCAGCGTCAGCTAGAGGTTTTAGTTCAACCATCTCAGGCTTTGTTCCTTTGCTACTATAACATCGTGCAGTCATTTTCAGCCCGTGCCAGGGTTCAACAGCTCCAGATTCTGCGGTCCATGATAAAGAAGGGTTAAGCACAGTCCTGTCGGGTTTAAACGCTTCGAGCGCATTAAGATCAAATGTATAATCAGCAGTCGCCGCATAAAGCATAGAGCCAGTGAAATCTGCATACATGTAGTGATTTCCGGGAACATTCGCGATAGTCTCGATCGCGATTCCTTTGGAACGATCTGTTTTGTCAACCAAAGAAATGAGGTAAACCATCCCTCCCCCACTCCATTCCGCACGCGTTAAACCGATGATCCTTCCATCATTCAAACTACTAAGAGGTC
>CAILAO010000367.1 GCA_903832105.1 uncultured Pseudomonadota bacterium
AAAAGCCCATAAGTGAAAGCGAGACCCACCCTAATTCCCGTAAAAGACCCCGGTCCCCTAGAAACTGTTATCGCATCAAGATCGGAGATGTCCCTATGTATCTCTTCTAATCCTTTTGAAACCAAAAGTGACAGTTCCTTTGCGGATCCAAAGACATCCGTGCAGGTGCCCTGCCAAAGAATCGCCTTTCTAAGCAATTCTTGTTTGTTGGATTTTTGACCGTTTTTTGGGTCGGAAGCATAAGCAAGGTTTACTAACGCTGCGTTGACACCTTGCAAGCTACTATCGATTAAAAGAGCAAATGGTGAGCCATGTGACCCGTCAGTTCGCTCACTGGACGAGCAAGACGAAAGTTCGCCAATAATCGCCTCAGGAAAATACACCGAGTATTCCTTCTAAAATCGATTTCCAAAACCGGCTGATATCATTATAGGTCGCGAGAATGATCAAAGCCATGATCATCACAAAACCAACCTTTTGAAAACTTTCTATACTTGACATACTTAAGGGACGCTTTCGATAAATCTCCACTCCAAAGAGTACTAACTGACCACCGTCCAAGACTGGTATAGGAAACAAATTCAAAATTGCTAGATTTAAACTAATCATCGCAAGAGAATTAACAAAAACCTGCCAGCCAAGCCTTACAGAATCGCCGGCGACTTTTGCAATAAGAAGTGGCCCGCCTAGAGCCTTGAGAGGAAATTCACCTATAATTAGTTTCCAAATTGCCGCAAGCAGCGAACCAGTTTCAATCGTCGTTTGTTTAACACCGTAGAAAAAAGCAGAAAATGGGTTGTTATATTTTTCGATTATTGGCTCTGGATCGATGCTTTGCCCGAGAAAAGTTACGGGAAGAATATAAACAGTCAGCTTACCAGAAGGTCGCTGGGTTTCAACCCCTTCAAGATTGACTTCAAGTTCTGTCTCTTTAATCTCCAGATGTCCTGCAGCATAAGCGGGTACATCCGCAATCATCGCCCTCAAAAGAGAGATCTTCACCTTGGGAGTTGTATTATTTCGAATAATTTCCATGAGCTGATAAATATTTTTGATGGGTTCTTTGTTCCATTTAGTTATAACATCGCCTCGCTTCAAAACACCCACGACACTTTTTTCGATATGTTCAATCGTCAGTTCGGAATCCGAAATTCCCAGGGCTTCCACCAATGCCTCTGCCTGAATAATTGGTTTTATGCTTGGCTGAATACCAGCGCCCGAGGTTTCGTCACTAGATTGCTTCGTTCTAATATTGGTCCATGCTGTGCGTAATGGAACGGCAATTAACTTTTCTTCAAATTTTCGATTCTCAGATAATTGCTTTTTTTTCGAATCAACAACAATGCCATCTGAATCCTGATCCAGAAAACGTTTCACCTTAAATGATGCAATTTCAGCCTCTGCTCGCCAGGCAGCGAATAGTGCGTTAAGGAGTTCCGGAAAATAAACAGCTCCAAACGAGGCACCATTAAACTGCACCTCTAAAATCTGATCCCCAGTTTTTAATCCTGCTTGATCAGCCACTGAAAACGACTTAACGACTGTTATCGTAGAAGGCAAACGACCCAAGGCAATACCCGCTCGCCCTCTCACGACTTTCCGATCAGCCATATCAAGTGCCCCAACACTTTCGGGCGTTACCTCTAAGGTTACCTCCTGTTCCTTTCCAGCAATGTCTCGCAAGACAATGACTTTTAACTTCTTTCCAGGTGATCTTGCGATAATTTTTTCCAGGTCATACCAGGTTTCAATGACCTCACCATCAATCATTTTAACGCGATCATTAAACTTAAACTCAGCTAACTCCGCAGGACTTCCCGCAATAACTTGACCAATTATGGGAGGTGGGTGTGGAATACCAGAATAACCAAGCAGCATATATGCGAATACCGCCAGCAAAAGGTTTGCCAGGGGTCCAGCCGCAACAATCGCAATTCTTATTTTTACGGGGGCTTTATAAAACTCCTTCCCCCGCAAATGATCAGGCACCTCTTCAGCCGCAGATCCACCCACAAACTTCACGTATCCACCTAAGGGAATCCAACTCAATCTATAGTCAGTTCCGTGGTGCGAAAAGCCGGCTAGACGAGGGCCAAATCCGATTGAAAAAACATCGATTCCGATGCCGCAGAGCTTCCCCACAATAAAGTGACCAAGCTCATGAACCAGAATAAGAATTCCTAATAGAAAAATAACTGCAGGAACTGGATGTGAAAAAAATTCGGTCAAAGCAAAAACCTCACTGCAATTCTGGAATTGTTAATCTGAATAGTAACCACACAAGGGGGGCTGCAAAAAGAAGGGCATCAACCCTATCGAGCAGTCCTCCATGACCAGGAAAAAGCCTACCCGAATCCTTAACGCCAGCAAATCTCTTAAACAGAGACTCAACTAAGTCGCCAACCTGCCCCAGAACACCGCCAAAAAAGCATGCTAAAAAAAGAGCAAATTGAGAAATAGTGAATATTTGATCATTAAAATAATAGTCGTAAAAATAAGAAACAGCGAAACCCGCGACGATACTCGTGATAAGTCCAACAACGGAGCCTTCACATGTTTTTTTAGGAGAGATCAACGGAGCGAGTTTATGCCGCCCTAAGAAACGTCCGCCGAAATACGCACCTGTATCGCCACCCCAGATGATCGCGAGTAGAATAAAAATTAGTCTTTTATCAAAAGTATGCCCAATATCTCCAAGCTCAAATGAGAAATAGTCTGGCTCACACAGAAGAAAGATGAATAACCATGGCAGTGCTCCGTAGCAAGTACTGATCACAGAGGTCGCCAAATACGCGAAGGCCGTCTCTACGCTGTTACGCCTTATTGCGACGATTAAAGAATCTGCCATAAAAATCAGAATAACGGCCAGAAAAAGATATAGGTAAAAATTCCACGGAACAATGAGGAGGCAAAAGAATATACAG